>DLGS01000077.1 GCA_002482815.1 Bacteroidetes bacterium UBA7688 | reverse complement strand
TGATGATGTTCCCGATGTTTATTATTGGGTGGGTTGCGAGCGTTATTCAGAGAGCTGCAGCTTCGCAATATAGAATCGATGAGTTTTTGCATACGACACCCGGCATTCAAAATGCAGAAAATGCATCCGTTCAGGCAATAAAAGGAAATGTATCCTTTGATAATGTCAGCTTTACCTATCAGCATACCGGCATTAAAGCCTTGAAAAACTTTTCACTTACTATTGCAAAAGGTCAAAAAGCAATTGTGTTGGGCGAAACCGGAAGTGGTAAATCAACGCTGGCACAATTACTGCTGCGTATGTACGACCCGCAGGAAGGAGAAGTAACAATTGACGGTGTGAATGTCAAAGATTTTGACCTGCAGCATCTGCGCCAGCGTATCAGTTATACACCACAGGACGCTTTATTGTTTTCGGATACGGTGTACAATAATATTAAGTTTGGCAAAGAAGACGCTACCGAAGCTGAAGTATTTGAAGCTGCACGCCTGGCTGACCTGGAAACAGAAATTAAAAACTTCGCACAGGGATATGAAACCATTATCGGAGAAAGAGGCGTAATGTTATCCGGTGGTCAAAAACAAAGGATGGTGTTAGCAAGGGCAATTCTTAAGCAAAGCCCGATCTTATTGCTGGACGAATGTTTGTCAGCAGTGGACACCCGAACAGAAAAAACAATTTTACATAACCTGAAACATTATCTGGCAGACAAAACGGTTATTGTCATTACTCACCGGATTTTCTCCGGTTGGGATTTCGATCAGATTGTGGTTTTGCAGGATGGGGAAATTGCTGAACAGGGCACCCACAGTGAACTTATGACGGCAAATGCACGTTATGCAAGATTATACCGACACCAAACAGAAGAATCCCTGGCCTAATGGAAGATTTCCTGCAACAAATTTTAAATGAAATAAAAGCGACTCAGGCTTTGGAATGGATGGGCGCATTATTTGGTGTAATCAGCGTTTTATTTGCGCAACGCAATCATATTCTGCTTTATCCCAGTGGCCTGATCAGCACTGGTATTTATGCCTATCTTTTATCGCGCCGCGAAGCCGGATTGTATGCGGAGGCCATTTTGAATGTTTACTATTTTATAATGACTTTGTATGGTTGGTGGCACTGGAGCAAACATCAGGGTGTGGCAGAAGTTGGCATTACCATCAATACCAAAAAAGACTGGATTATCACGACAACAATTGTAATGAGTTTATGGATTTTGTTCTATTTCCTTTTACTGCAAACACCTTCTACCGTTCCTGTCTGGGATAGCTTTGTGTCGGCTTCAGCGTGTGCAGGCATGTGGCTTCTCGCAAGACGAAAAGTAGAAAACTGGTTATTGTTGAATCTGTCCAACCTGATTTCCATTCCCTTGTTTGCCTACAAAGGATTTTATGTTACGATGTTGCTCACCGTATTTCTGTTCATCGTAGCCATCTTTGGGTATTTCCATTGGCGGAAATTATACCGGCAAAGAATTGCTGATTAAAGCCAAAAAAGAATTTAATTTTTACAAGTGAAAAAGACAAAGGCTTCATTGTGCTTTTCACGCATTGCAGCCTGCACCTTCGTCTTGGCTGTTACCTTTTTGTATCGATGTAAGTCCAGCACTTCAAAATAACCAGCCAGGAAGCCGTTAATTGACTGGGCATAATACCAATCCTTTAGAAATGTTGCCGATGTTCCGTTAATTGCTAAAATTCCATTGTCAAAATGGTGCCATTTTTGTTTTCGTTGCCAAAGCATAAATCAGGGTTTTGATTGTGCTGTTAATATAAATTCTACCTGCGTGGCGGACGATACATTCTGTTTAGGTCGGCACCACAACCACAGCCTCTGCGCTTTGTTGTTTTGCAAGCCGGCAATGTTGCCAAAAGACTTGTAGTTGTGACTAACAAAATGATTATCCTAAATAGTTTTCTGCCCTTCATAATTTTCTACCTTTGTAAAAATAACAAAAAGGAGTGAACAAAAAACAACTGCGTATTCTCATCGCACCTCTCGACTGGGGACTTGGCCATGTGACGCGCTGCGTTCCAATAATTCGCTATATTTTATCGCTTGGACATCAGGTTGTCTTCGCTGGAAATGAGAGTCAGAAGGAGTACTTGAAACGCTCATTTTCAAAAATTGAATATCTTAATTTAGAGGGCTATAACGTCAAATATTCTAAATCAAAACTCGGGCTGGTTCCCAAAATTATCTCACAAATCCCCAGACTTAACAAAACGATAAAACAGGAACATCTCTGGCTTCAATCCGCCATAAAATCACATCATATTGATGCCGTTATCTCAGACAACAGATATGGATTGTTCAGCAATATGGTTCCTTGCGTAATAATGACGCATCAGCTTCAGATTCTTTCAGGATACGGAGGCTTAATCGATCATTTTTTGTTGCGTTCACACTATCGTTTTCTGGAAAAATTTCAGCAATGTTGGGTAGTAGACACAGCTGACAATGATGGCTTGAGCGGAATCCTGGGGCATCCAAAAGTTTTACCGAAAATTAAAACATCCTACCTGGGCTTGCTGTCGCAATGCATCGGAAAAGAGAAAAAAAATGAAGAGGAATCTTATGTATTGATTCTTCTTTCGGGGGCCGAACCACAACGTTCAATTCTTGCTGATTTGCTTTGGAAAAAGGCGATAAAATCGGACAAGTTTATCATTTTTGTTGCGGGCAGTGATAATGCAGTGGCACCATCTGTCATTCCCGAACATATCAGTTTTCATAAACGATTGAATGCGGAAGAGCTGAGCCTGGCAATCAATGTAGCGTCAATTGTTATTTGCCGCAGTGGGTACTCTTCGCTGATGGATTTGCTGGCAATGAATAAAAAGGCAATTTTAATTCCGACCCCCGGGCAAACCGAACAGGAATATCTGGCCAAACGAATGCACCGGAAAAAGATTTTCATGAGCTCCCATCAAAATAAATTCGACATCCAGACCTCGCTAATCAATGCGGCCTTATTTCCTTTCAGAAAAAACGATTTTAATTCCTCTTTTGATCATTACAGAACGACTATTGATTCGTTTCTAAAAGAGCTTGCGCAAACTAAAACAAAGTAACACCCACGTGCGCTTGTATCAGATATTGCTTCCACACATCTGAAGAATTCTGATTATTAAGATTTTGAAAATCAAAAATAGCACGGGCGCCGATATCAGCATTTCCCAATCTGATTGTCGTCCCGATAATACCAGCTGTATTACCGCCACGGAATAATTGTTTTGCATCTCTCACCAAACCATTAAAATCTTTCACAGAAACAATTCCATAAAACTGCACACCAGCCTGCAACCAAAACAATCGCGCCATCCTGAACTGAAGCAAAACCGGCAATGACAGCTTATTGACACGAAAAGTGCCCGCTCTCAACGAATCGCCGATATTATTATAATGGCTTTTATACACGTCATAAAAACTATTACCGGTCGTATATTCTGATTGTTCAAAAAGGCCTTCCATCTGCACCCCGAAACCCATTCCTTTCAAACCGGCAAAAGCACCGCCAATAAGGTTGGACTTGATGCCATTTGTCCAGCTATCGCCGGACAGGTAAGAAAAGTTTGTACCGAATTTTGCACCTGCATACAGCTTTGGCAGCACTTTAGATTTACGGGTTGGGTTCACAACCGATAATACCTGCGCATTTGTTACTGTATTCATGAACAAGACAAACAAAAACAAACACAGTACCTTTTTTATAAACAGCCTGTCGAATTTGAATAAGGATTGGTTTTTCATTTTTTACTTCGGGTTGATGATCAAAAATTGGTTGTCAATCGGATCAATATTATTTTTTATGGTGTCAAACAGTTCGAATCCATACTCAAGGAAATAAGGCATAAAATTCTCAACACGCTCCTGCAAACCGCCTGCAGGATATACTTCTTTATGCAGCGCGTCCATTCTTTCTGCTACAATATTGTGCTTTCTTTTTTCTGCACGATACATTTTGTGTTCCAGAATTTTTACCTGCTTTTCAATTTTAGCAAGGACAGCATCAGAAGCCTTTTCCAGGGTCGCATCAATGGATTTTGCTTTTTCCCGCAGCGCAAGAAACAAACCGGATAAGTTATTCAACTCCTTTTCAACAGACCATTGCTCTCCGGTATCTCTGACGATTAAATCCTTTAAAACCGTAGCTGTTGGTTCAAAAATCTGCGTCATATTCAGGCCAAGTTTTGTTATCAGGGATATTGCCTGGGGGCTTAATATCTGTACCGATTGCCTCAAAAGTATTACAGGATAAAAAACATTGTAATGCTCAAAAAGGGGCTTTAGTTGCAACCAATACGCCAATTCCGAACCTCCACCGATAAAACAAACATCAGGCAAAATTGTTTCCTGGAATAATCCCCTCAGGATGACATTGGGACTAAACCGTTCAGGGAAACTCTCCAGTTCATCCTCCAGCTCTGCTTTGCTGAACTGGATTTCTGTATTCAAAACTTTCCAGACTGCACCATCCTTTTCAATCCTTTCCCTGATATTCCCTTTCAGATAAAAAAGGTTGATCTCCCTTGGAAAGGCCTGTGCTTTATAGGTTTCGGCAAGCAGGGCTGACTGGGCAGAAACGATGGGCAGGGCAGAATGACTGAACAAATCGTCTTTAATAATCCTGTTAAACTGCTCCTTAAATGCTGCATCATCCGGATTTAAAACAATCAATCCATATTGACCAAATAATTGATGAACAAGATATCGGGTTGCTTCAGCAATTGTATCGTGTTTCAGGTAACTTGTAGAAATCAATTCTGTCAGTTCGTCCAGATTCTTTCCGGGAGGGCCTAATTTCCGGAACAGCTTTTCGAGCAGCGGTTTCAGGCTTTTTGTTTGCATTCTTCCCACCGCTCCGGTTTGCCCGTCTGCATCCCAGCGATATTTTTCATTGCCATATCGAAACTGACCCAATTCATCCAGGTCATTATCCTCGCTACCCATATAATAAACCGGAACAAATTTCTTACCGGGAAATTCCCGATTCAGCGTTTCTGCCAGTTTTATGGTATGAATAATTTTATAAAAAAAGTAAAGATATCCGCTCAGGAGATTGGGCTGATGTGCGGTACAAACAGTAAAAGTATTTTCCTGTAAAAGTGCTTCAATATTGGATTGTACGAGCGGCATTTCCGGTAAAGCAGAATATTGCCTTTGCAGGGTATCTACCAATGCTTGCCGGTCTGTGTTATATTTTGTCCGTCTTTCAATCGCAGCCCCTATGCCGTCGATATCTGCCGTGAAGGCAAAGAATTTTCTTAATAAAGGTTCGTTATCCAGGTAATCATTGACCAGGTCTGAAAATGAGTTTGTCTGACGATAACTGATGACGGTACAGTGTGCTTCCAAAAGTCTGGGTTTTAAAAAATCCAATCAAAGTTACTGTATTGCAACATTTAGTAAGCAAATGAATCAATCAGCTTTAAGCTCATTAAATATTCATTCATAGTATCCAATTTGTTTTTATGCCCTTTCAATTCATAAACACTGGTTGCCTCATTACTATTTCTAAACTCTTTCAACTTCCTGTATTTAAGGTTAAATTTTTTGAAAATATCCTCAAGGTCTTTATTATTCGCATTTTCCAAACGAAAAGAAAGTTTATATACTCTTATCTGATGAAAATTATTGAGTTTTTCAGGCACAAAGTTTAATAAAATCAATACGGTCAAAGTAAAAATCAGCGAGGTAAAGGCGATGACGAAATCGCCATTTCCGATTGCCATTCCTATAGCAGCAGCTATCCATATGGTTGCCGCTGTAGTAAGCCCGTTAACACTTTCGTTGTTTTTATAAATAACTCCGGCACCTATAAAACCAATGCCTGTGATAATATTGGAAGCAATCCGGTCGGGGCTACCCGGAAGGCCAATTTTTATAGACAAAATGGTGAATAAAGTGGAGCCGACAGATATGAGCGTAATGGTGCGAATTCCGGCGGACTTAAATTTATACTCACGTTCCAGCCCGAGCAAAACACCTGCCACCAAAGAAAGTACCAATTTCAGAATTTCTTCATTCATATAAAAAAACTGTTTATAAAAAAAGCCGCTTAAAAAATTTAAGCGGCTCTTACATTAAGGATTGTTCTATTGAATATTAAGGGAAACTTTCGCCTGATCCACATTATCCAACCTTTTCAGGAAAAGCTCATTAAACGCCACACCTACGCTGCTTCCATTAACTGTAATGTTGGCAAATTGTTCCTTTTTCAGGGCTAAACCATCGTTATCCATTGTCTGCCAGTAAATTTTATTGACACTATCAATGATCAAAATTGACACTTCATCATACTCATCCGACTTTTCGCGGAATACATATTTACCATCCGTTTTAGGTTTAAATCTGAATTTAACCGTCACAGAAGCTTTTCCTTTAATACCGCCATACATCAGACCAGCTGTATCGTAATACTTGAAGGATGTAGGCCCAAAGGTGTCTGTATTGACTATCCAGGTATTACTTTCCGGAGTGTAAACCGGAACAGGATATTCTTTGGTACAGGAAAATGCTACTATAGAAATAGCTAAAACAAATAGTAACTGAAATTTTTTCATGCCTGAGATTTGGAATTAATTTTTTGTAAAGATTACATTTCAACAATATTGCTCGAAACGGCTACCGTATCTGTTGCTTTATCAGCGTTCACCAGCTTAATATCGTTCATTATAACAGTGTATTTACCACCATTTACCCGCACTGAAACATATCCGGCAGTATTTTTTACTGAATTATAAACAACACTTCCGCTCAAAACGGTACGAACTGCAACTTCGCCTGATGTATAGGCCACATCGCTGATGCTAAAGTCTGTGTTGGCAGCGGGCAAGGTTTTGAAGGAAATGTCCAATGAAGACCCTTTACCATCCGATGCAGTGATAAAATTTGTTGCAGATGAGGCCGTCACTGTTGTAACATTAAATGTTTTTCCATAAACTGACCAACTATTTACCGGCAATCCACCAATATCTTTCTTGCACGAAGCCGTGAGCAACAATGCACCCATGCCCAGACCGAATATAATTTTTTTCATAAATGCGTTTAAAATTCAGATTTCCTACAAAACTAACAATTCGATTGTAAAATACTATACACCTTTCAATTTATTTTGAGCCGGTATTTTTTACTTTTTAAGTTTTCTTTCAATTTCTAACATTTTCATACCATTCGGCATTCTACCTTTGCGCCTCAACTTTTTATATTCCTTCATCCATAATGAACACTTTTAAGATCATTCTGTTTTTTTTAGTTGTTGGCCTTGCTGAGTATTATAGTTTCATTGTCCTGAAAATGGCCGTCCGCAATTTCCCTGGTTATGTGCGCAATCTTATTCTTGGCGGATATGTTCTGATTGACATTTTGTGCTGGGTTGGCTTCTTTGTTTTGCGTAGTGGAATCCTGAAATTGCCCAATACAGTAAAAGCAATTTACATTGCCCTGGCCATTGGCCTCTTAGTCAGTAAAGCTCTAATTTTGATTGTAATGTTGGGAGATGATGTCCGGAGAGGCGTCTTGTGGATGATAGAAAAAATTAAAACTACGCCTCCCGACGCTCCAGTCAGCACCGGCATAACGCGCTCTGTATTTTTATCCCGCCTTGCACTCACTCTGGGAGCAGGAGTGGTGGTTGGTTTTATCCATGGCATTACCAACCGATATAAGTATCAAATAAAGAAAGTAAAAATTAAATTTCCCAATTTGCCTGCTTCGTTTTCAGGCTTAAAAATCGTTCAGATTTCCGATATCCACAGCGGCAGTTTTGACAATCCTGAAGCGGTCAACAAAGGTGTACAAATGGCATTAGACTTAAAACCAGATATTATATTTTTCACCGGCGACCTGGTGAATGACCGCTCATCAGAAGTTAAAGACTACATGTCAATTTTTTCGCGGCTAAAAGCGCCAATGGGCGTTTATTCTATCCTGGGAAATCACGATTATGGCGATTATGTTACCTGGCCATCTGATGAATCGAAGAAAGCAAATCTTGATTTATTGAAGAAGATTCACGGTGACATGGGCTGGAGGTTGATGATGAACGAGCACTTGGTTTTTGAAAGGAATAACGAAAAAATTGCCCTGATCGGAATCGAAAACTGGGGGGCCAAAGCCCACTTTCCAAAATATGGCAGTATGAAAAATGCTTACCTCGGCCTTCCTGAAAAAAATATTCCGTTCAAAATATTATTGTCTCACGACCCCTCTCACTGGACCGCTCAGGTAAGGCCGGAATATCCGGATGTGGACCTGACCTTAAGCGGACATACGCATGGCATGCAATTTGGGGTGGAAATACCATGGCTGAAATGGAGCCCGGTACAATACATTTATAAACAATGGGCA
>DLGS01000035.1:3001-3574 GCA_002482815.1 Bacteroidetes bacterium UBA7688 | reverse complement strand
TGATCTTAACGCCTATAAAGGGCTTTTTTAATAACCGCATTTGATAAGTATATTTTTTCATCTGCTGATTTGCTGCAGTTTTTGCTATCAACAGGACGTTCGTCAGAAATTCTTGTACAGCTCCCTTTGCGTATTGTCGGACAGCTCAAACATTGTGACCAAATCAATTTAGATTCTTTTATTAAATCCATTCTAAGCAAAAGATGAGTTTAAAAATTCAAGAATAACCCGTGTGCCTTATGCAACTCGGTTACCATGGTTTGCGAGTTTATTAAACAGCCCTTCATGCTCCTTTCCCAAAGTTTGAATCTTTGCAGTCATTTCTGAAGCTTTTCTAACCTTTCTAACCGACAACTCCTTGACTTTTACCTGATTTCCCGCCTTCGCAGCCATGTCAATTTTGAATTGCATCACATCCTGTCGAGCTTTATGAAGATTTTTCACTTTTTCAAGGTCTTTAACCGCATCTATGACAATTTTTGCACTATTTCCTAAACCAACCTTATCTTGTGCAGCACCAGGTTTGGCCAATGTTTTCGTTGCTAATGTCAATTTCTGCTCAACGGACTGTAA
>DLGS01000035.1:0-2926 GCA_002482815.1 Bacteroidetes bacterium UBA7688 | reverse complement strand
GGTAACGCGATGGCTGTTACAGAAGCGATAAAAGCAGTCAAGAGAAGAAGAAATTGCATTTTGAATTGTTATAAAATAAGGAAAATCGGGTCTGTTTTTATACCAAATTTTGCGGAATGTTTGCTTACCAAGACGAAACGTTTGCTTATCAAGGCGAAACGTTTGATAATCATTGTGACACTTGAAACTCCCAAATACGGTAAAAACCCTTTTTATTGTTAGGTGAAGCGTCAGAGCTTTGAGGGTCGTACAAAAATAATCCTTTAGAAGCGTTTTGAGCTTAACGGCCGAAGCGAACCGCATTTGATTGTCGATCAGTTTATGATTTTTTTCATTCTGTTGATAGAACTCTTCATTTAATAGTAGTTGTCCGGATCAATTATTTGTGTTATAATCATATTTGTCGAATCAACCCCTTGAAGCTGATTTCTGCCAGTCAATTGGGGCTAATGGCTGTTGGAAGGAGTTTTTAAAATACCTAGATAGATTTATTCCTGAACTATTCGGTTTTCTTTATCTTTAAGATGTAGTATTTGGTCCTTATTAAAGCAATAACTTTATATTTACGCTGCATATACGGCATCTTAAATCTGAAATGGAGATAAAATATCGTAGGTTTTAATCTTGACGCCTACAAACGGCGCTTTCAATTAACGCGTTTGAAAAGTATATTTTACCTGTGCTGATTCATTGTATTTTTTTAATTTCAATATGTCGGTGGTCAGGAAATCTTTTACAGCTTCCTTTTCGTATTATCGGACAACTCAAATGTTGTGGTAGAATCAATTTAGACTCCTTTATTAAATCCATTCTAAGCAATAGATTAGTTAAAAAAATCCAAGAATATAACCCGTCCCTTATGCAAGTCGGTTACCACGGTTTTCGAGCTTACTAAACAACCCTTCATGGTTCCTTCCCAAAGTCTCAATCTTTGCAGTCATTTCTGAAGCCTTTCTAATCTTTCTATCCGTCAGCGCTTTAGCTTTAGCCTGATTTCCCGCCGTCGCAGCCATCTCAATTTTGATATCCATCAACCCCTGTCGAGATTCATGAAGCTTGGTCACTTCTTGTAACTTTTCAACCCCATTTTTCAATTTTTGTGTACCACGAGCACCATTCCAAACTGTTCCTAAGCCCGACTTATCTTGAGCAACAGCAGTTTCGACTTTGGCAAATTTTTTCGCTGCTGATGCCAATTGCTGATCAGCATACTTAAACCCGTTATTTTCTATTCTGTTTAAATACCAAGACCAAAATCCAGGAGTAGGATTAGGGTTTGGTAACGCGATGGCTGTTGCTGAAGCGATAAAGGCAGTCAAGAGAAGAAGTATTGCATTTTTAGGTGGTCTACAAATAGGAAATGGGGTATGCTTTTATAGCAAAATTTGCGGAATGTTTGCTTCCAAAGACGAAACGTTTGGATATCACTCTAAAACTAGACAAACGCTTCAGGTTCGCTGAAACTTCCGAATAAGGCAATATCCTAAGTGAAGCGTCACAACTGAACGGGTGATACTAAAAAATTTCTTCTGAAGCGTTTTGAGGTAAACGAACCGCAATGGATTGACTGTCAGTTTACGATTTTTCTTTCATTCTGCTGATTGAACTATGAAATTTCAGTATTGTGTCCGAATCAATCATGTATTTGATTGGCCATGTTATCTTGTTTGTCCGAATCAACCCCTTGAGCCTGATTCCGGCCAGTTATTCCATCCCGAATGAGAATCGGATCGCTGATGGAAAGTATAAATAGAATAGATAGTTGTATTCTTGTACTATTCGTTTACCTTCATTACCTTCATCTTCTAGATGCTAGTTTTAGGTCTTTGGAGCAGAGAATTTGATAGCATCAGGGCTGGGCCGAAATGCGGTTTATAATAATTTATCATAGATCTCATTTAAATCATGCTCTTGAGTAAAAACATTAGATCAATTAAGAAATCCAAAACCCTAAGTAAATCGCGCTATCGATTACCACATACCAATCTTTGCTTCCGTTTTGTCCAGCTTGATGAATCTTGCCTTCTCCTTCCAAACTCTCCAAATTCTTCTTTAATTTAGATTTAAACCTGTCGGAGATGGGTTTAATTGCATAGATGGATGCGAGAATCGTGGTTCTTTTTTTTTCCTCGACAATAAAAATCAAAATATTTCCCTGAATAAAGGATTAACAACGAAAAAGAATGGACAAACTCATAGTACCCTGGTCAGAAAACATGTCTTTTTCAGAAGAATCTTACAAATCCAAAGGATTCACCAAAACTGCCTCTTCAATCTTTACCATCCCAGAACCAAGCAAAGAATCCTTAATCTTATCCTTTAACCGCGTAAAACAATCATCAAACCTTACAAAATCATCAAACCGCGTAGAACAATCGTTATCTGTTGGTGCTATAGCTTTAGCAAGCCATGCTAATAGAAGTCCATATTATCCTGCCATCACAGGAAATAATTCCGACAAAAATCAGATTGCGTCTGAGTACCTCGACCAGTTCTTAAAAGGAGATTTGGTTTGGAAGAATATTCATAACGTCAATAATAACGTGATTTATGAGTTGAGGAATAGAGATATGTATGGGATGAGATGGTATATCCGACCAGATGGGATAGAATTTAGAGGATTGCTGGAACCTTATTCGACGTATCTCGAATACAAAAAGAAATAATCTCATTTAGGATCTAGAATGAAAATTGATGCGGATCAATCATATTTATGCAGCATACTTATTGGAATATTATATCTAGAATGGAAATGGAAGATCTGACAATCATCCCCTTTTTATAGCCATAATTGGATTGTTTGGAAATGACTTTGAAATAATGGCGAGCATTTCAAATCAACCGACACGTCTTTTAGACTTGATTGGAGTGTCAGATCCGTACACTCGGATACTGAACTTTGAGATGGTAGAATTTTCGCAGTGTT
>DLGS01000132.1 GCA_002482815.1 Bacteroidetes bacterium UBA7688 | reverse complement strand
GCTCCACCCATACTTTTTGCCCAAACCAGGTTGCCCGATGATGTTTCGTACTTTCCTACAAAAACATCGCCAAGGCCAGCTGAGGTGAGGTTGAAGGTTGTTCCGCCGGCTGGGTCGAAATCGCAAGTCTGGTTGTAGTTGCCCGTGATGTACACATAATCTTTATCCACAGCAATGCCACGAACAAGGTCGTCGCTAACTCCGCCAATTTGTTTGGCCCAAACTAATGTGCCTGAGGCGTCGTGCTTGGTGATAAATACATCATTATTACCTTTAGATGCGATGACAACAGGAACGGATGCATCGAAAGTAGCGGTTCCGCTAAAATTACCAGTGGTGTAAACATTGCCGGCACTGTCCACCGTCATAGCATTCCCGCTTTCGTTGCTAGTGCCGCCCATACTTTGTGCCCATTCAAATGCTGCACTTTGTGCAGTTGCCGCAGTTGCCATCATAGCAATTCCCGCAGCGAGTAAAATTTTTTTCATAACAAGATTTTGTTTTAGATCAGGACTGCAATTTTGGTATTCAGGAAAAATATTTTTACCCCTAATTGATAAAGCCCGTCTGTTATTAAATGAAATGCGCTTATCGTTTTATAAGACCCCGGCAAATGATAATCACCAACCGTTTGCCTCTTATGACGAGGGCATATAAAGCCGGAATAGTCTTTTATAGTGCTCCAGCCACTGTTTATAAAACAGCTTCGATTTAAGCTGCCAAGATTTTATCTTTGAATCTAATTTTTTCAATTGCACCTGAAATATCTCATCCCGTTTTTTCTGACATTTCTATCAGTTTCTTTTGCTGACGCTCAAGAACCTTTTGCCATACACATCAACCAGACCAATGGTTTACCGTCCAATGCCGTGTATCAGATCTATCAGGATACTAAAGGGTATATTTGGTTTGCTACCCAGGAAGGCTTGACCAGATATGATGGTTTTGCGTTCAAAACATATAAATGCGACGAACAGGTATCTACTGCAGGGAGTTGCATTAAGGAAGATGCTTTTGGAAGAATCTGGTATGAAAATTTTGACGGGAGTTTATACTATGTGTGGCACGACACGCTGTTTGCTTTAGCGCAAAAATCTGTTTTCAACTTCGCTCCGTTTGCCATTACCCGTAAGCATTTGATGATTGTTCATCTTAATTCGATTGATGTTTATGATTTGAAGACACTTTCTTTTGTACAAAAAATCACTATCCCTTCCACAACCAATTTTTTTGAATCCAGCTTTGCAATCGGAGACGATTTCTATTTTGTGCTGAATGACCTGATATATCGGCTGGGAAACGACCTGAAGATTACAAGATCAGATTTCCTGGCAAACAAAGTTGAAAAAATAAAGCAGGTTTATGCCGCTGACAGCATTGTTTTTGTGCTTTCCAAACTGAACAATCATCGTTCTCTTTATACATTTGACAGAAATTTAAATCATCCGGAAACGCTTCCTATTCCTCATCCGCAACTGATACAAGGCGCTAACTTTATCGATGGAAAATTCTGGATCCATACGGTTTCCGGCACTTATGTATACAATCATCCTGATGATTCATCAAATGAACATACTGTTTTTCTAAAAGGAAAAAGTGTTTCAGGTGTATTAAAAGACAGGCAGGGAAATTATTGGTTTTCGACTACCAGTGATGGCGCTTATCTGATACCCGATCTGAAAAACAAACTGTATCCGACTAAAGATTTTTCTCCGCTTAAAATTACCCAAAGCTCCCTGGGCTTTTTGCTCGCTAATAAAGAGGGCTTATTTCTGAACTTTAAACCTGATCAGAACTTTGGCCAAAAAACTGAAATTAAAGCCACAAACAGTAATGTCCAGTCAGAATTGTACTATCTGTATACAGATAAATCCAGTGATGACATTATTTATTCGGCACGGGGAATGACTATCATTCCTAAACTCAATTTTTCATCTGCCAGGGAGTATGATGTCGCTCTGAAAGAGATTGTCAGGATAGACAGCCAATACTACGCTTTTGCGGCTAATGGTTTTTGTGGCTTAATTAAAACACCTGATTTTCAAAAGGGGAAATCGTCAGTTTGGGATTCGTTGTATCAGGCCGGCCTTGGTAAGGGATTGAATATCCATGCCAAACTGGTAGAAAACATCAGAGGTAGATGCATTTCTTTCGATAAGAAATACAATACCATTTATTGCTCGGGCAATAAGGGTTTTTATAAAATCACACCTTATGCTACACAGTCTATCAGTATGAACGGATCACCTTTTTATGCATCAAAAATTGTGTGCTGTCAGGGTCGTTTATATGCACTGAATACAAAGGGTAATTTCTATCAGATTGAAAAGGAAAAGCAGTTCATATTGCTGAACAGTAAGTTTGGCATTGCTGAACATGACATAAAATATCTGCGTCAGTTTGATTCAATCCTCTTGCTTGTCAGCAGCAGATTAATCCATTATGTAAATCTGAACACCTTAAACCACCATATTTTAAAGGTAACTATCGCCCCTTCTGCCGTAAGTGATTTATACCTGAAAGACAGCAGCATTTATTTTGTTACAAAGGCTGGGATAGTGGAATCACGGGTAGATTTTGGTCATGAAAAATCCAATCAGACCTTGTTCAGGATTAATGGTTTTGTGGTCAACGATATCACCCAACAGGATTTTCAAAACAAAACGTTTGATTACCGGCAAAATGACATCAGTATTCACTTTTCCCTTCTCGATTTTGGTAGTGTTCCTTTACAATCCTTATTCTACAAACTGAATGAGGAAGACTGGAGGGCACTCCCTCAGGAAAGCCGGAATCTTCAGTTTAAAGCCCTTTCCCCCGGGCAATACAACATTACATTTAAGCTTGGCGAAAAACTGCTGGAACAAAAAGTGGTCTTTACCATTGATTCCCCATTCTGGTCAAAATGGTGGTTTATATTCATTTGCATCTCCATTTTAGCCCTATCGGGTTACAGTTATTACCGCTGGCAAATTTCATTACTGTCAAGGCAAATCCGATTACTGAATGAGAAAGTAGCGCTCGAACAATCGCTTGGCAAGTCGATTCTGACCTCTATAAAATCACAAATGAATCCGCATTTCTTTTACAATGCACTCAACACAATTCAGGCTTACATATTCACCAATGACAAACGCAACGCGAGTATTTATTTAAGCAAATTCTCCAAACTGACCCGGATGATTCTTGAAATGTCGGAGCAGGAATTTATTTCCTTACAGGCCGAAATTCAGGCGCTGACCTTATACCTCGAGCTCGAAAAAATGAGGTTTGATGATGATTTTGAATTTGAACTAAAGGTAGATCACGAGGTAGATGTGGAGATGATTAAAATTCCTTCCATGCTTATCCAGCCTTATGCAGAGAATGCAATCAAGCACGGATTAATGCACCGCAAAGGGAATAAACATTTGAGCATACAAATAGTGAAAGAGGCACAATTCCTTAAAGTCATTATTGATGATAACGGTATTGGACGCGACAAATCAGAGGAGATGAAAAAAGTTAAAAAGGAAAAGTATACTTCCTTTTCTACACGGGCGAATGAACAACGACTTGAAATCCTGAACAGAAACAGCAAGCTGAAAGTTGTGTTGAAAATAGAGGACAAGATGGACGAAAATAATAGGTCACTGGGCACAAGAGTATGTTTATTTATACCAATAGAGTTGTAAAATTTAAATGGATACTATGCGATTAAAAGCAATCATCATTGAAGACGAAAAAATGGCCAGAACACTATTGGCAGGTATGCTGGCAGAATTTTGTACAGATGTGGAAGTACTGGATTCTTGTCCGGACTTGCCATCGGGTATTAAATCCATCCGGAAACACAAACCGGATATTGTATTCCTGGATATAGAAATGCCGGGATACAGCGGACTGGAAATACTCGATTTTTTTGATGAAAATGAAATTGATTTTTCGATCATTTTTACCACTGCCTACAACCAGTATGCCTTTCAGGCTTTCCGCTTATCGGCCATAGATTATTTATTAAAACCAATAGAACCAATGGATCTGGAAAAAGCCATCGAGCGTTTCAAAAAAAATGGCGCAAAAAAAAATTACCAGGCCCTGCGTGATAATCTGAATCCTCATGCTGCTCAAAAATTGGCAGTACACACCATCAATTCTGTAAAATTTGTTGAAACCGATCAAATCCTTTTTCTCAAAGCAGAAGGAGCCTATACAGAAATCATGCTGACAGGAGGGAAAGTAATTACAGCCAGCAAAGGATTAAAAAAATATGAAGAAATATTAAAAGACAACCGGAGTTTTTTCCGATGTCATAAATCTTACATCGTTAACCTCAGGCATATTACTGAGCATATCAAATCCGACGGAGGCTATTTACTGGTTGCCGAAAAACACGAAGTGTCGCTGTCGGCAGATAAGGTGAATGAATTGTACAAGTTGATGGATTGGTGCTAAAATACTATTAGCCATTGCAGCAATTACAATTGCCATGTGCTTATTTGGTCTGTAAACTAAAGGCATATGTTTCAATCAGTGCTGCCGCTTAGAATCCCTGTTCTTAATTAAGCTAAACTAAAAAAACCGCCTTTCTGTTTTGAAGGAGGGCTTTAATAAGTATGACTAAGTTTTCAGGTAATATCAGGCTTCATAACTCTTAGATTTGGACCCTTTTAATTTTTTAAAAGTCTTTATATATTCTATTGATTATTTATAAATAATATCTTTGTTAAATAATTAGGAATCTGTACCTGTTAAATTAAGGTTTGCAACTTTTTTTAATCCTTCTTCGTATGTATTTTAGCAATCCAAACCAATAAAATGATAACAGCTCCAATTCCTGCAGATGAAGATAAGCGCATCGCAGAACTCTATAAATATGAGTTACTTGATTCCGTTTATGAAGAAGAATTCGGCGATATAGTTAAGCTTGCTTCCGGCCTCTGCGACGTGCCAATGTCTCTTATTACACTTATTGATATTGACC
>DLGS01000041.1:12588-22796 GCA_002482815.1 Bacteroidetes bacterium UBA7688 | reverse complement strand
GTGGTGTTAAAGAGTTTTTCGGACTGGATGGCGCAACGCTGCGTTTGGGTTTTGATTACGGCGTTACAGATTGGTTGACCATAGGAGTTGGGCGCAGTTCTATTTATAAAGAGTACGATGGCTTCCTAAAGGCAAAATTGCTTCGTCAAACAACTAACAATGATATGCCGCTCAGTTTGAGCTATGTTGGTGGGATGTCGGTAACTTCTTTATCGCCTGAGCAGCTTTTGGGCCGGCCGCTTGTATCGCCTGAAACCTATCAATTCAGCAATCGCCTTTATTATTTCAATCAATTGCTGATAGCTCGCAAATTCAGTAATCTCTTTACGCTTCAATTGATGCCAACGCATATCCACTACAATTTTGTGAATACGATTGCAGAGCCAAATGACATTTTTGCTCTGGGTGGAGCAGGCCGAATTAAACTGACTAAAAGAACAACCTTAAATTTGGAATACTTTTATCAGTTCAACCAATTGACAGGTACTACTAATTCATTGAGTGTTGGATTTGATATCGAAACGGGTGGTCACGTTTTTCAACTGATGTTTACCAATTCGATGGGAATGACAGAGCGTACTTTCATTGGCCAGACTACCGACAAATGGCAGGATAATGGTTTCCGGTTTGGGTTCAATATTGCCCGTGTGTTCACCATCGTAAAACCAAAAGAATTCGAGAATTCGAGAAATAAAATCTGGTAGATTTTTAGAAATACAAATTTTAATAAAAGCAGAAAGTCACTTGTGATTTTCTGCTTTTATCATTTAGTAGCATTTGAAGTAATAGTTTGATTATGATTTAATTAAATGACATGATAAACGTTTTGCCGGCTATTATTGGTAACAAAATTTTAAAACGACAAATCTGTTTTTAAAAGATAGTTTAAGTAATTTTATAGCATATAATTTATTAGAAATTAACGGGTGTTTGCTCCTGTTGAATTATCCTTTCATTTATCCACAGGTATGTTATTATCTAAATATCGTTTCAAAAAAAGTTTTGGATAATTTCGTTGTAATATCTTCAATATCCAGGCAGTCTAACTTCAAATCAAAATATTATCACCAATATGAGTGACAAAACCACTTCTAATTCCGCGAAAGGCCTTGTTTTTAAAAGGCATTATACAAAAGATGACGTCAATGTTTTTGACCTGTTTAAATACGATTACCGTAGTTCAATTATCCGCAACCCAAATGGCGAAAAAGTATTTGAGATGACGGATGTGGAAGTACCGGAGCATTGGTCCCAGATTGCCACCGATATTCTTGCACAAAAATATTTTCGTAAGGCAGGTGTTCCGCAGGCAGATGGTACACTTGGTCGCGAAACTTCTATTAAGCAGGTTGCCCATCGCCTTGCCGATTGCTGGCGGAGCTGGGGCTACAAGTATGGTTATTTTGCCAGCGAATATGACGCGCAGGTTTTCTATGACGAACTTGCGTACAGTATCCTGCAGCAAAGTTGTGCACCCAATTCGCCCCAGTGGTTTAATACAGGTCTGTATAATTCTTATGGCATAAACGGAAAAGCCCAAGGACATTATTATGTTGACCCGACCAACGGAAAATTAGAACGTTCAACCAATGCTTATGAGCGTCCGCAACCGCACGCCTGCTTCATTCTTAGTGTTGATGATGACCTTGTAAACGAAGGAGGAATTATGGACTTATGGGTTCGGGAAGCCCGTATTTTTAAATATGGAAGTGGAGTGGGGACCAACTATTCCAACATCCGTGCAGAAGGTGAAAAACTCAGTGGTGGCGGAACATCCAGTGGTTTGATGAGCTTCTTAAAAATTGGGGACAGGTCTGCAGGTGCTATAAAAAGTGGCGGAACAACCCGTCGTGCGGCAAAAATGGTTTGTCTTGATTTAGACCATCCTGAAGTTTTAGATTTTATTGATTGGAAAGTTGAAGAAGAGAAAAAAGTGGCAGCATTGATTGCTGCCGGCTATTCCAGCGATTACGAGGGCGAAGCCTACAAAACAGTTTCAGGACAGAATTCCAACAATTCGGTTCGGATTCCAAATGAGTTTTTCCGTCGATTGGTAAATGGTGGTGATTGGGAAATGACTGCACGCAGCGATGGAAAGGTAATGAAGAAAGTTCCTGCTAAAGATCTTTGGGACAAAATTTCTTACTCAGCCTGGCGTTGCGCTGATCCCGGAACACAATATAATACAACGATTAATGAATGGCATACCTGCCCCGAAGGCGGAGATATACGTGCCTCCAATCCGTGCTCGGAATACATGTTCCTTGATAATACGGCTTGCAATTTAGCTTCTTTAAATCTTCGTCGTTTTTTTAGTGAAGAAACAGGCATATTCGATGTTTCATCGTTCGAATACATGACGCGTTTGTGGACAGTTGTGCTGGAGATTTCAGTTTTGATGGCACAATTTCCAAGCCCTGAGGTTGCCCGGTTAAGTTATGACTATCGCACATTGGGATTAGGGTTTGCTAATCTCGGCTCTATGCTCATGGTGAGTGGTATTCCTTACGATAGTGAGGAAGGGCGCGCCATTGCCGGAGCTATCTCTGCCATAATGAATGGCGTTGCATACAGCACTTCAGCAGAAATGGCTGCGGCATTGGGAACATTCCCTCGGTATAAAGAAAATGCGCAGCACATGTTACGCGTGATGCGCAATCATAGGGCAGCCGCTTATGATGCTGCAGATGCCTATGAAAATCTCGAAACAAAACCAGTAGGAATTAATGCAAAATATTGCCCTGATTACTTGCTCAGCGCTGCTACGCGTGCCTGGGATAGTGCGCTGCAGATGGGTGAAAAATATGGGTATAGAAACGCACAAGCCACAGTAATTGCACCAACAGGAACCATTGGTTTGGTAATGGATTGTGACACGACAGGCGTGGAACCTGACTTCGCTTTGGTAAAATTTAAAAAATTATCTGGTGGCGGTTATTTCAAAATCATTAACCAGTCTATTCCCGCTGCGCTGAAAAATTTGAAATACAGCGAACCTGAAATTGACGCTATTGTAAAATACGCCAAAGGCCACGGCACATTTGCAGGCGCACCCTTTATCAATCATCAATCATTAAGTGAAAAAGGTTTTATTGCTGAAGAGTTAAAGAAGCTCGATACGCTGGTAGAAAGTGCGTTTGAAATTGGCTTTGTATTTAACGTATACAATTTGGGAGAAGAATGTTTGCAAAGGCTTGGATTTAAGGCAGAGCAGTATTATGATATGGATTTCAATCTGCTGGAAGAGTTAGGTTTTGGAGATGAAGAAATAGAAGCAGCCAACGATTATGTTTGTGGTACAATGATGATGGAAGGTGCACCATTATTAAAACCCGAGCATTTACCCGTTTTTGATTGTGCGAATAAATGTGGGAAAAAGGGTGAACGTTTTATTCATGCACACGGGCATATCCGAATGATGGCAGCCGTGCAACCTTTTATCAGTGGTGCAATTTCAAAAACAATTAATCTACCGAATGAAGCAACGATTGACGAAATTAAAGACTGCTATTATCTAAGCTGGCAATTGGGTATTAAGGCTTGCGCACTCTACCGTGACGGCTCAAAACTCAGTCAACCATTGAGCAATAAAAGTGACAAGAAAAAGAAGGCATCGCCCTCAGAAATTAATGAATCTCCAATTGAGGAGACAGTTGCTACAAGTCAGATGATTGACCTTGGTCAGCTAACGATTGATGAGCTTCTGGAAGAGGTGAACAAGCGTGTACAGGCTAGTCCTGATACACAGTTAAAACGTCAGTTAAGCAGAATCGTGGAGCGAAAAACGCTGCCGGCAAAACGACGTGGTTATACCTTCAAAAGTAAAGTCGGCGGCCAGGCTATTTTTTTGCGTACAGGAGAGTACGGCGACCAGACCTTAGGAGAGATATTTATTGATATGGCAAAAGAAGGCGCCACAATGCGCAGCCTTCTGAATAGCTTTGCCATAGCGGTTTCCGTTGGTTTGCAATACGGTGTTCCTTTGGAAGAGTATGTTGATAAATTTATCTTTACACGCTTCGAACCTAGTGGAATGGTGGAACATCCCAATATTAAATCGGCGACATCTGTTCTGGATTATGTATTCCGTGTTTTAGCTTATGAATATCTTGATCGTGATGATTTGGTTCATGTCATTGACGAGGATCGTTTAAGACATAGCATTCCCACAGTGCAGCAGGAATTATCGCAGGTAAGAGTTACAGCTCCTCAGCATAAAAGTGCTACTCCAATACCAAAAGTGACAAGCACCAAACCGGTAGCAGCAAGCATTAGTGCAGAAACGAAAAAACTGATGGGAACAAGTGCCGACGCTCCTGCTTGTAGCAATTGCGGCAATATTACTTTACGTAACGGCACTTGCTATATGTGCCCGAATTGTGGCACAACAACCGGTTGCAGCTAAACATTTTTCTATATTATTGCAAAACGAAAAGGTCCCGGTATTTCGCCGGGACCTTTTTAAATAAAAGAAATTAAGATGACTGCAGATCCAAATCTTTTACTTGAACTGGTAAAAATACCAATGCCTTTTGGTAAATTTAAAGGGACAATCTTGTGTAACCTTCCCGTTTCTTATCTGGAATGGTTTCAGCGAAAAGGCTTTCCTGCCGGCAAATTGGGGATTCTATTGCAAACTTTGTATGAGATAAAATTAAACGGTCTTGAATATCTTTTAGAACCCTTAAAGAAGAAATAAGATGAAACCACTCGTTTTTGTCCTGTTTATTTTTCTGTATCAAATTTCTTTTGCTCAAAATCCGTCAATCATTATTCTTGATTCGGGGAAGAATGTCAGTATTCGTGGTCTGAGTGTTGTGAATGATAAAGTGTTTTGGTGCAGTGGCAGCAATGGCGCTGTTGCAAAGAGTATAGATGGTGGCAAGACCATTTCCTGGTTTACTGTAGCTGGTTATGAAAAGCGCGACTTCAGGGATATTGAAGCATTTGACGAGAATAATGCAATCATTATGGGCATTGCAGAACCGGCAATTATGCTGAAAACAAGCGATGGGGGAAAAACATGGAAAAAGGTGTTTCAAGATACAACTAAGGGTATGTTTCTGGATGCGATGGTTTTTGATGAAAAGGGCATTGGTTTGGTTATTGGTGATCCTATTCGGGGAAAGATATTTCACGCTTTTTCCTTCGACTTTGGTGAATCCTGGCTTGATTTTAATGGATTTTCTTTAGGAAAAGGAGAAGCATTTTTTGCATCCAGTGGCACTAATATTCAACATAGGGGTACGAGAAGAAACCCATATGTTTGGGTAAGTGGAGGAAGTCAATCGCACATGTTTTTTAAAGATAAAAATTACTGGATTGCGATGGCGATGGGCAAAGAAAGTACCGGGGCAAATTCCATTGCTGTTTACAAAAAAAAATCGATAATTGTGGGTGGTGATTTTGCCAATGACAAAAGCAGGGACAGTAATTGTGTATTGGTAAATCTCAAAAAAAATCCGAAATTTTCGGTCCCGCAAACACCGCCTTTTGGCTACAGAAGTTGTGTCATCTACATAAGTAAAAAGAAGCTTGTTTGCTGCGGCACCAGTGGTGTGGATATTTCCGAAGATGGCGGAAAAAACTGGAAAAATATTTCCACTCAAAGTTTCCATGTAGTGCAGAAATCTAAAGCTGGAAAGTTGATTTTTTTAGCCGGGAGCAAGGGAATGATTGCATGGCTTCAATTGGATTAATTGTGTCTATCGGAGAGTATTTAAATTCTGTTGTTAATCGCTTTTTTGATGGATTGGTTTATTTGCAACAATAAAACAATAGCGCTGAAAATCACTGCAGTCCATACATACAATCCGGGAAACGGATTGATTTTTAGTTGAAGTGAGTTAAGTTTCTGAGCTGCGAAAAATTGAAAGGAAGAGGCGATGAGTAGCGCTGCCAGCAAAGCGCTGAGCATTATGGGTATGTATTTGCTAATTAAAAAACGGCTTAGTTTTTTCGGGCTGTATCCAATTTGTAGCAATAGCCTTACCGATTCTTGTGCCTGGGCCATTGTTAATTCAATAAACAATACGAAAACCAATGTCCCAATCGCCATTAGTAGCAATGCTAATATTCCTGTAGCGCCGGATACAACCTCGACTGCTGAACGCATTTTGCTGAAGCGTAATTGTTCAGCATTTGTTGTGTAATCATTTTTTTCGAGGAAAGTGATGAAATTTTTATCACTTGGATCCCCCACTTTTATAATCATCCTTGATGCTTTACCAACACTACCGGGTGAGAATTTCTGATTGCCATAATCAATAAATGATTGTGGCACCAAAACAGATGAAATTCTATCGGAAAAACCTTCAACCTGAGCTCGATAATCTACCTGGTTTGCGCCCTCTCCCATGGTTAGTTTAAAACCGATTGCTTTTACGGATTGTTCCGATAATAAGGGTAATCCCTGGCTGGGTGCAAAAATGTAGTTATACATGTTTAGAAAATCCCGCGATAAAATAATGGGGATAGTGTTATCTCCTTCCTGCCATTTCCATGTCTCAGGCATTTTATCCATAAATCTGTCAGGTGCCGACTCAAGAAAAAGCAACGTGTAAAAAGACATTTGTCCGCTACCAAGGCTTGCTGCTACTTTGAAATTTGCAGGAGTTAGTAAACCAACATCCTGTACTTGAGGTGCGGTTTTAATATGAGCAATATCGTCTGATAAAATTTGTGTACTTCCTTTTTGGGCCATCGATGCATCGTCTACTTTTTTACTTATCGTTAAAAATGTTGCTCCCAGACTGTCTTCTCCACTTTTTCCAGACAATAAATCCTGGAAGCAAGACCATATTATTACAGATACCAATAGTAATGTACAACCTATACACAAGGCAATCCAGGCACTGACCAGCCGGCCGCTTTTCTTTTTGCGGAGCAATAGTTTTTTGAGTATTCCGGCCTGACTGTTTTGGCTCAAAGCAGATAAGTTTTGTGGTATGGGAAAAATTCATTTTCATCGAGGTCGGCAAGTAAAAGACCTGCATTGTTTTTCTTCACAACTTCAAGGATGAGTTGTGAGGCTAGTATTGTATTTTGATGATCCAAATGACTGAAAGGTTCATCCATCAATAGAAATGAAAAGGGTTGCAAAAGCGAACGGATAATTGCCAGGCGTTGTTGCTCACCATAGGATAATGTATAGGCTAATGCCATCATTTTGTCACCTATCCCCAGACGATTCATCCATTCCGCTGCTTCTTTTTCGCTGACAGTATTGGTCAGTGTCCGTTTTAGTTCAAGATTTTCCCATGCTGTCAAATCAGGAAACAAACGCATATCCTGAAAAATAACACTCGCCTTTCCTTTACGCAGCTCGGCTATTTCTTCCCCGCTCAGATTTCGAAGGTTTTTATTATCCCAAAATATTGCACCATCATAATCATGACGCAGGCCATAAAGACAATGAATTAGTGTCGTTTTTCCCGTCCCCGAAGGTGCTTGTACTCCAATGTATTCAGTCGATTCAATCAACAGGTTTTGAAGCCAGACATCTGAATGTTTTTGATTCAGTTTTTCACGAAGTGGAACCGGAATCAGCTGCTCTATTTTTAATTGCATATTTTGTCTCTGGCTCCCTGTTTTTTATTGCATCAAATTTCGAAGCATATTTTCTGCTTCCTGAGCTTTAGCTGCATCTCCAATAGCTCTGTAAATCTGTGCCTGCAGATTATAGATGGCGGGATTTCCCGCATCAATTTTAATAGCCTGATCTAAAGTTATTAACGCGTTTTGGATATCGCCACGCTGTGCAAATAATGTTGCATATTTTACCAAAACCAGTTCATTGCTGGGATCTATTGTAACCGCTTGCTGATATAAGGAAAAAGCACTGTCCAGTTTTTGTTGGTCCATTGCAACAGATGCAGCCATATCAAGTTTTGTTTTGCGTTCCAACACTGCACTTAAGGGAACACCATCAACAGATATAACATGAACTGCATTTGCCGGAGGCCAGGATCCGGATTCCAATTGTGCCAGAGAGATATAGCGTGAGTAAGTGATATAGTAATCCCAATCTTTGGTGTCGCGATCGTTCGGACGCACATATTTTCCTAAAAAGTGCGTTGTGTCCTGTGCAAAATATCGTTCAATCTGAGACATGTTGGATGCAACAATCGTTTTGCCATTTTTTACTTTTGTATTCTCTTTTATCCAGTCCGCGGCTTGTTTTCCGCTGTTTTGGTAATAATCCAGATCATAAACACCAATAGCTTTTTTAATCCCTCCTGAAAATTCATTGAAATAAACATATTCGTTCGGGAAGCTGCGTATAATCCAAATAAGGGGTAGTGACATTCCCAGAATTATTGCTGCAAGTGTGATATACCTGTAATTTTTCTGTGCAGCAAATTTTTCCAATAAGAAATTTGAAATCAACGCGGCCAGCAATACCATACTTGGATAGATAAAGAAGAAATGTCGCCAGGTGTCATATAAAACTGAATGTTTGTAAATAGCATAAGCAACAGGGAATATCAATGAAAAAAGCAAAAGAAAAATACTTGCTTTGCCATATCGTTTACTCATTGGCAAAATCATAAACAACGAAGCTATAAACGCCACTAAAATAAAAACGGGATTGGAAATGAAAACCCATTTCATTGTGTAAGTATTAGGGACCTCACTGTTCATTATATAGGCGCCGTTATACAACATGCGAATAGGAATTTCGCGTACGGTCATTGCTTCCAATGCTTCCAATGGTTTCGACAACGGAGCTTGCAGAGCCCAGGGCCAGAAGATGATACCGATTATATATCCAAGAATAAAGGTTGCTGCAAGGTTTGCTGCCGCAATTTTTAATGCAGCATTCATATTAGCTTTCACCTTTGCCTGAAATTCTGCATTCCACAAATAATAAGCTCCAAGAAAAAGAAAAGTATAGGGAATCATTAAAATACCGCCGATACGGAATCCCATCGCTAAACCAAAACCTACTCCCATTAAAATCGCATACTTCCATTGAGCCTTAGGAACTCCAAAATTTTTGATGTATTGTAAAAGATAATACAGAAAAAATACGTTAGCGAAGGCAAAAGGAATATCCTTGGGATTATTCATTGACTCCCCCAAAATCCTGGGACTTAGCACAATAAAAATAAAGGCTAATACGCCAGTACGCCATCCTCCGATATATTTACCGATTAAGCCGGTGTAGATGAACAGTAAGGCTCCTAAAAGCGAATTGAAAATGTGTCTTACAGTCAGTTCGTCTGCGCCTGAAAAGAAGGTCTTGTGCAAAAAGGTTACAGTGAAATCATAAAGGCCTCCATAATAATGAAGTCCGGCTACCTGTTGCCAGTTTTGAATGTCATAATCCAGTGCTGCTTTGCTTCCTTTGAAGAAATAATCATAAATATCGTGACCATAAATAATCAGAGACCATTCATCTCCAGACATCCCATGGAAGGTGCTAAAGACTGGCATTAAGAAAAGACTTAGCGCTGAAAGCGCTATGAAAATTTTCTTCCAGATTTGCTCACTTGTATTATCGAAGCTGCTTGGGTTCATATATGTATGATATAATATTTTCGAAAATTGCGTAAATATAATAGAGTTTAAGAATTAATGAGGGCATGTCCTTGTTCCTTTGACGGGTTACCTGCTTGCCGGCAGACAGATCCACTAGCCATCTCCGCCAAAAAGCGGAGGATATCCGTTACCATCCCTCACGCAAATTAATAACTATAATTCCAGTTTTAAATATCGGCCGGTATGACTTTCTTTATTTTTTGCCACTTTTTCGGGCGTTCCTTCTACCACCACATATCCGCCGCCACTTCCACCTTCTGGCCCCATGTCAATTACATAATCTGCTACTTTTATGATGTCAAGGTTGTGTTCTATCACCATTACAGTATTTCCTCTTTCTACCAGCTTATTCAATACAGCTAAAAGATGTTTGATATCCTGAAAGTGAAGCCCTGTTGTAGGTTCATCCAATAAATAAATAGTCTGACCAGTATCGCGTTTTGATAATTCCGTTGCAAGCTTTACCCGTTGGGCCTCGCCACCACTCAGCGTTACCGAGCTTTGACCCAAAGAAATGTATCCCAGCCCCACATCTTGTAATGTCTTTGATTTTCTATGCAGCATTGGCACATTAACAAAGAATTCAACTGCATCATCAACCGTCATATTCAAAACGTCGGATATTGATTTTCCGCGGTATCTGATTTCCAGGGTTTCTCTGTTGT
>DLGS01000041.1:0-12539 GCA_002482815.1 Bacteroidetes bacterium UBA7688 | reverse complement strand
GTTGTACCGCTGCCCATTGCATGTCTCACAATGAACATACACGTCCGGTAAAAAATTCATTTCAATCGTGCGCATGCCACTTCCCTGACAGGTTTCGCATCTCCCCCCTTTAACATTAAAGGAAAACCGACCTGCTGAATAGCCTCGGATTTTTGCTTCCGGAACTTGTGCAAATAATTGTCTGATATCATTGAAAAATCCACAATAAGTTGCAGGGTTGCTGCGCGGTGTCCTTCCTATCGGGCTTTGGTCTATTTCTATTACTTTGTCAATATTTTTCAACCCATCAATGCTTTTGTACGGCATGGGGGTTTGCTTATAATTAGGGTAACAATGTTTGGCCAGGATAGGGTAGAGTGTTTCATTAATGAGTGTGCTTTTTCCACTTCCGCTCACACCACTGATTGCTACAAAGCAACCTAATGGAATAGTAATAGATGTGTTGCGTAGATTGTTTCCACTGGCACCCTTCAAGGTTATTGAATTGCCATTTCCTTTTCTTCTTTCTTTAGGAACTTCAATTCGCAAGGTATTGTTGAGGTATCCTGCAGTTGTTGTATTTGTTTTCAAAACCTGCGACGGCGTCCCCTCGCTTACAACCCGTCCACCGTGAATCCCGGCAGCAGGTCCTATATCAATCAGATAATCGGCTGCCAGCATTATATCCTTATCGTGTTCCACAACCAAGACAGAATTACCTGTGTCGCGCAAATCCTGCAAAGCAGAAATCAATCGTGCATTATCTCTTTGGTGTAATCCGATACTGGGCTCATCCAAAATGTAAGTAATTCCAGTCAGTTGCGAACCAATTTGTGTGGCAAGTCTGATGCGCTGAGATTCACCTCCACTAAGGGTTCTGGTCGGTCTGTTCAAACTCAGATAATGCAACCCTACATTTAAAAGAAAAGACAAGCGGTCACGAATTTCTTTCAGGATATCTTTTGCAATTGTATTTTGTTTGCTACTGATATTTTTCTCAATTCCGATAAACCAATCAGACAATTCCTGCAAAGAATTATTCGATAACTCAGCAATGTTTTTATCATTTATTTTAAACCAAAGGCTCTCTTTCCTTAGTCTGGCTCCGTTGCAATCCGGGCAGGTTTTGAGCTCCATATATTGCTCTGCCCAGCCACGAATAGAATCAGAAGTAGTTTCATTAAACCAACGCAATATCATATTTACCACCCCCTCATACTCTTCTGATGGTTGAGGTGTGGCTTCCGCATTTTCGTAAGTAATCAGGCCATCCCCATTGCCATACAACAGTATGTTCAGTAGTTTTTCCGGGATGTCTTTTATTGCTTTGTTAGTCGGTATTTTATGTTTTTTAGCTGCGGACATTGCAATCTTGAATGTCCATGCATCACGCTCTTCACCCAAGGGAGCTATTCCTCCATCAGCAATGCTTTTTGTCGGGTCTGGCATTACTTCTTTCATGTTTACACTATAGATATTCCCCAGTCCCTTACAAGTAGGGCAATATCCATAAGGCGAATTGAAAGAAAAGCTGTTAGGTGATGGTTCTTCATAAGACAATCCTGTTTCAACACACATCAATTGCTTGCTGTATTGCATCAACTTATCTGTTTCTGCATTTAATACAAACATGAGGTCTTTCCCTTCTTTCAGACTTTTTTGAATACTTTCTGAAAGGCGTGTTTTCGATTCTTTGTCGGCAAGAAGACGATCCACTACTAATTCAATATCATGAATTTTGTATCGGTCAAGTTGCATTTTTTCTTTGAGGTCAACTATTTCTCCGTCAATCCGTACTTTTAAATAGCCCTGTTTTCGTAACTGCTCGAAAAGCTCTCTGTAATGACCTTTCCGGCCGCGGACAATTGGTGCAAGTAGTATTAATTTTTTATTGGCAAAGGTTTTTTGGATATGCGCAGCTATTTCCTCCTCGCTGAATTTTTCCATTCTTTTTCCTGTATTGTAGGAATAAGCTTCCCCTATTCTGGCAAAAAGCAGGCGCATAAAATCATATACTTCGGTGACAGTCCCTACCGTAGATCGCGGGTTTCTGTTGGTTGTTTTCTGCTCAATAGAAATGACTGGAGACAAGCCTGAGATTTTGTCAACATCAGGCCTCTCCAAATCTCCCATAAATTGCCTAGCATAAGCAGAGAAACTCTCCATGTATCTTCTTTGCCCTTCAGCAAAGAGTGTATCAAAAGCCAGGGAAGACTTCCCGCTTCCGCTTATGCCAGTAATCACAACCAATTGGTTTTTTGGAATAGAAATACTCAGATTTTTAAGATTGTGCACCCGGGCACCGATTACTTCAATACTGTTACTCATAAATTTAGATCCTTTCCGGTTATTCTCCACACTGAAAAATTACTTTTTGCGGGAGATGGTAAAGTTAACGAGCTCTTCCATTGCATCACGTGCTTCAGATTCCGGAAAAGCAAAAAGAATATTTAATGCTTCATCTTTGTATTCCTTCATTGCTTGTTCAGCATATTCTAATCCGCCATAGTCTTTTACATACTGCATGACTAGATCTACCTTTTCCTTATCAGTGTTTGAGTTTTTTATTGTATAAATAATTTCTTTTTTTAATTTTAAAGGAACTTGCTGAAGGGTATAGATAAGTGGCAAAGTCATTTTCTTTTCTTTAATATCTCCTCCTGATGGTTTTCCGGTTTCCGAATGACCATAGTCCAGCAAATCGTCCTTAATCTGGAATGCAATTCCTATTTTCTCGCCAAATTTTCTAAATTCTTCGGCGATTGTTTTATCGGACTGCGCTGAAAATGCACCTGCTGAACAGGCAGAAGCTAACAGTGATGCCGTTTTGGAGCGAATAATTTCGAAGTAAACTTCTTCAGTAATATCAAGCTTTCTTGCTTTTTCGATTTGCAGCAACTCACCTTCACTCATCTCCTTTACGGCATTAGAGGTGATTTTTAATAATTCAAAATCTTCATTTTCAATAGATAGCAACAACCCTTTTGCAAGAAGATAATCACCAACCAGCACAGCTATTTTATTCTTCCAGATTGCATTAATAGAAAAAAAGCTTCTCCGTTGCAAAGATTCATCTACAACATCATCGTGCACCAGTGTTGCAGTATGAAGCAATTCAATCATAGAGGCAGTCCGGTAGGTTTTTTCATTGATTTCTCCGGCAATTTTTGCCGATAGAAATACAAACATTGGTCTGATTTTTTTGCCTTTGCTTTTTAGAATATATTGAAGAACAAAATGTAATAATTTGTTTCCACCTCTTAATAACTCAGTGAATTTTTTCTCAAAAATTATTAAGTTTAAATGAAGGAATTTGAGTGCTTTTTCCAAAATTTCGTTTATCTTTGGTTAGAAAGTTAAGCTTTAAAATTATTTTTATTTGATGTAACTATTTGATATGCAATTAACTGAAATAGTTTGAAATTTCTGCAAAGTTGCTAAAAGCACGGCTAAAAAATTTTTTTATTTGGATGATATTTTTTATTTTGCAAAATCGAATTTAAAAAGAGGAATATTTTTTTTGTTTTTAAATAAAATTACTACTTTTGCGTAAGTTTTTTTACTAAGTCACTAACTACTTTAATTTAAATACACCAATTATGATTAACAAAAAGTACGTATTATTAGCGGGCGTTATAGCTGCTATTGCCGTACAGCCGGCTTTTGCACAGGAGTCGAGTTCAACCACTGCAAAGGGTTGGAGCGGACGTGATATGACCTACCGTGGTTATAATTACGATTATATGGATACTAACTATATTCCAAAAAATCGTATGAAACAACAGAACAAATTTCTGGCTAACCAGTATGCTTTTGCTGCTAAACCACGTAATATGTGGGAAGTTGGTGTGAAATTCGGTCAGTTTAACGTATCAGGAGATGTGCCAGCTTCAATGTTGTGGAGAGGTTCTTATGGAATAGGCATACACGTTCGTAAATCCATCGGTTATGTATTTTCAGTTCGCGCTGATTACAACTACGGTATTGCGAAAGGACAAGGATGGTCCTCATCTTTAGGATACGGCAATAACCCTGCGTGGAATAAATATTATGTCGGTCAGGCTGGCGGTGGTTCAGCGCTTAATCAGATTTTTTACAACTACCGCACTGAAGTGCACCAATTGAATCTTGATTTGGTTGCTTCTACCAATAATATCCGTTTTCACCGTGCCAAAACCGGTGTTTCATTCTACGGATTTGTTGGTCTTGCCGGAATCGGTTATGGTACACGTATCAACGCTTTAGACGAGAATTATAGTTCTTATTCAACTCAGTTTTCTGATATTTATACAAAATACGCTGATCCCGTAACTGGTCAGATTGAGTATTCAAAGAGAAATGACGTTCGCAGTGAACTTCGTGACGTTATGGATGATACTTATGAAACTGATGGCGAAAGTGCACAAAAAAATCGTCGTCCTGGTATTTTCGATAAAAAAACGTTTATGGTGTACGCTACCTTAGGTGCTGGTATGCAAATTCGTTTGTCAACACACTGGAACATCGCTCTTGAAAACAGATTAACTTTACCTTTGGGTAATGGTGATGATTTGCTTGATGGACAACGTTGGGCTGAACAAACTACAAAAGAGCCTGTTTTGACTCAAAGCACAGATGGTCTTAACTTTTTCTCTGTTGGTTTGAATTATAACATTGGTCGTAAATCAAGAAATGTTGAGCCTTTGTACTGGATGAATCCTTTGGATTATGCTTATACAGAGTTGAATGCTCCACGTCATATGTTACTTCCTGATCCGGTTTTGGCTGATGCTGATGCGGACGGTGTTCCTGATCAATTAGACAAATGTCCTGGTACTGCTGCCGGTGTAGCTGTTGATGCTCACGGTTGCCCAATGGATACTGATGGAGATGGTGTTCCTGATTATATGGATAAGCAATTGATTACACCTACTGAGTGTCAACCAGTTGATGCTGACGGTGTTGGTGATTGTCCTTGTAACCCTAAATGCGGTTCAGTTCAAACTTGTGCAAACATTCCTGCAGCTGCTGTAACTTTTGCTAACAATTCAAGTGCTATCAATTCAGGTGCTCAAACACAATTGGCTGTTATGGCTGCTCAAATGCAGGCTAATCCAACTTGTAAAGTAGTTGTAATTGGTAACGGTAACGGAAGCAAAATTCAACAACAACGTTCTTGGGATCGCGTTAACGCAATCATCGAGTATATGAGCGAGAAAAATGGTATCGACCGCGGTCGCTTCATTTTCCAATACGGTCAGGCTGGTGATGCAAACACAGTAATGTTGCGCGCTGCTGCAACTGATGAAGAAGGTCCAACTAACGTTCCTCCTCCATTCCCTAACTTGAAAAAATAATCTCTGATTAATTTCAAATAGTTTTAAAAACCGGCTACAATTTGTAGCCGGTTTTTTTGTGTTGCCAAGCCTATATGTTAATCGGATTACCTTTTATAATTGTAATTCCTTTGGATTAGGATGTAAATATTTTTGTCATACAAATTGACAATTTTGCGTGAGAATTTCGACCGTTTGAACACAGTGTCAGTAATGCTGACATTATTTCCTGAAAACCTTGTTTGGCACAATCATTGAATATTAGCATTTACATTCACTAACAGAAAAATATTAAAGATTATGGGAAAGATAATAGGAATTGACCTCGGAACCACGAACTCTTGCGTGGCCGTAATGGAAGGCAGTGAGCCGGTAGTAATTGCAAATGATGAAGGACGTCGTACCACTCCTTCGATTGTTGCCTTTTTGAAAAATGGAGAACGTAAAGTTGGTGACCCTGCAAAACGTCAGGCTATCACGAACCCCGTAAATACCATTATGTCTATTAAGAGATTTATGGGACGTCGTTTTGACGAAGTTGGAAACGAAATGTCACACAATTCTTACAAATTGATTAAAGGTGACAATAATACTCCTCGCGTAGATATTGATGGCAGACCATATACTCCTCAGGAAATCTCTGCAATGATTCTTCAAAAAATGAAGAAAACTGCCGAAGAGTTCTTGGGTCAGGAAGTTACGGAAGCTGTTATTACAGTACCTGCATATTTTAATGATGCTCAACGTCAGGCAACGAAAGAAGCCGGCGAAATCGCAGGTTTGAATGTTCGTCGAATTATCAATGAACCAACTGCAGCGGCTTTAGCTTATGGTTTGGACAAACAACACAAAGACAGCAAAATTGCAGTGTTTGACCTTGGTGGTGGAACATTTGACGTTTCTGTTTTGGAATTGGGTGATGGTGTTTTTGAAGTAAAGTCTACTAACGGTGATACGCATCTTGGTGGTGATGACTTTGATAAAGTAATCATGGATTGGTTAGCTGATGAGTTTAAAAATGACGAAGCGATTGATTTGCGTAAAGATCCAATGGCTTGGCAACGTTTGAAAGAAGCTGCTGAAAAGGCGAAAATTGAATTGTCTTCTTCACAGGAAACAGAAATTAACCTGCCCTACATTACTGCTGTAGACGGTGCTCCAAAGCATTTAGTTCGCAAAATGACACGCGCAAAGTTTGAGCAATTAGCAGACTCACTGGTACAACGTACTTTGGAGCCTTGCCAAAAAGCGTTGAAAGATGCAGGTTTGACAACAAGTGACATTGATGAAATTATCCTTGTAGGTGGTTCTACACGTATTCCTAAAATCCAGGAAGTTGTAGAAAAATTCTTCGGTAAAAAGCCAAATAAAGGTGTTAACCCCGATGAAGTTGTTGCTGTAGGTGCTGCAATCCAAGGTGGTGTTCTTTCCGGTGATGTTAAAGACGTCTTGTTGCTGGATGTTACTCCGCTTTCTTTCGGTATCGAAACTTATGGTGGTGTAATGACGCGTTTAATCGAATCAAATACAACCATTCCAACCAAAAAGAGCGAAACTTTCTCTACGGCAGCTGATAATCAACCAAGTGTTGAAATCAATGTATTGCAGGGAGAGCGCCCGATGGCAAACCAAAATAAATCTTTGGGACGTTTCATTCTTGATGGAATTCCTCCTGCTCCACGCGGTGTGCCTCAGGTTGAAGTTATTTTCGACATCGATGCAAACGGTATTTTGCACGTAACTGCAAAAGACAAAGGAACCGGAAAACAACAAAACATTCGTATCGAAGCGGGAAGTGGCTTGAGTAAAGAAGAAATCGAACGCATGAAAAATGACGCAAAAGCAAACGAAGATTCTGACAGAATTTTACGGGAGCGCGTTGAAAAACTGAATATGGCAGATGGTCTGATCTTCAATTCTGAAAAACAATTGAAAGAATACGGAGACAAAGTTCCTGCTGCTGAAAAAGAAACGATTGAAGCTGCAATCAATAAATTGAAAGAAGCGCACAAAGCGGAAGATCTTGACGGAATCGACAAAGCATCTGAAGAGTTGAATGCAGCATGGCAAAGTGCGAGTCAGCATATGTATGCTGATGGTCAGCAAGGCGGTGCTCAACAACCTGGTGCTGAACAAACAGCAGGTTCTGACAATGTTACTGATGCAGAATTTGAAGAAGTAAAATCTTAATTGATAAGATTTAAAATAAAAAGACCGTCTCAACATGTTGAGACGGTCTTTTTTCAGATTTATACGCCAAAATTCCTTTAAACCCAAGCTTAAATATTTATTAAATTAAGCTTAATTTTTTTCGGTAAAAAATCAGCATTTCAATACCTTTGCGCCTCAATTTTTAAACTAAAGCCTTTGTTGAAAGGGCATTTTTGAACATAAAATCAGAAAAGAAAAATGGCATCTGTTTCACGCGAAAATATCGCTAACCTACAAGATAAAATAACCGTAAAAGTTACAAAGGAAGACTTTATGCCTTCTTTTGAAAGGTCTTTGAAAAACTATGCAAAGACTGCCAATGTACCAGGTTTCCGCAAAGGAATGGTGCCTGCCGGTATGGTGAAAAAAATGTATGGTCAATCTGTTTATAACGAAGAAATCATTCGCACAGCCAGCAAGCAACTGGAAGATTACCTGAAAGATGAAAAGCTTGCTATTTTCGCAAAACCTATGCTGGTTGCAGATACTGCTCCTCAACAACTGGATATGAATGCTCCTGCAGACGTTGATTTTGTTTTTGAAATCGGTATAAAGCCTGAGTTCAACATTCCTGCTGTTGCCAACAAAACGGCTTTGACTAAATACAATATTGAGGTGTCAGACAAAATGGTTGAAGATGAAGTGGAGCGTATTGCCCGCCGTTATGGAAAGCCTGAGGATAAAGACGCAGTTGAATCAAAAGAAGATATTGTTTACGTAACTTTTGAAGTAGTTAATGCTGATGGTACAGTAAATGAAAATATTGAGAAAGCAGAAGATACCGCTATACTTGAGCGCTACCCTGCAAAATTGCAGGCAGAACTGATGGGCAAGAAAGCCGGAGATACTTTGGTGATTAAACCTTCAGACATTGCTACCGCAGAAGAACTTCCTGTGTTCCTGAAAAACTCAGTGAAGAACGAACTGGCAGCTGATACTAATTTTAAATTAACCCTTACAAAAGTTGCCCTGATTATTCCGGCTCCATTGGATGAAACGCTCTACTCACAAGTGTTTCAAGGTGCAGATATCCAGGATGAAGCAGCTTTCAAAGAACTCATCAAAGGCGAATTGGGCAGAGAATACCACCGTATTACTGTAGAACGCCTGAATAATGAGGTTTATGAAATTCTTGTTCATCAGACACCATTCGATATTCCGGTTCCATTCCTGAAACGCTGGTTGAAAGAAGGACAGGATAAACCAAAAACTGATGCAGAAGTGGAGACAGAATTTCCTGCATTTGAACATCAGTTGCGCTGGACTTTGATTTCTGACAAACTGATTGTAGAAAATAATATCAATGTAAGTTTTGAAGAAGTAAACGAAGACATCAAAAACCGTGTGTTAGCTTATTTCGGTATCCAGGCCGGTGAAGAAGCGCCATGGATGGATGGTTATATGCAAAAGATTGCAAAAGACGAAAAAACCTTGAACGAAACTTATCAGCGTTTAATGTTCGATCGTTTATTCCAGTTCCTGCATACGCAATTTAATATTACAGAACAGTCCATCAGTGAAGAGGATTTCTTTAAGTTGCAAGATCCTCACGCAGCTCATCATCACGCACACTAATACTATTTTGCAAAAATGAATGAAAGCTGCCTCCAATACAGAGGCAGCTTTTTTTATCCTCCCTGTCTATACCATTTAGCAAAATCATCATAAATGTTCGTTGCCGGCCAGGTTTTATGTGCTTAATTTTGTTTTTCTACTCCTTTGAAATTTCAACCGTAAAATGATTATAAAAAAACTGCTCATCGCTAATCGTGGTGAAATTTCCATCCGTATATCCCGTGCTGCAACAGAGCTTGATATCCGCACAGTTGCTATTTATACCTACGAAGACCGTTACTCTCTGCATCGGTATAAGGCTGATGAAGCTTACCAGGTAGGAGCAGATACTGATCCTTTGAAACCATATCTGAATATGGATGAAATTATCCGCATCGCTAAAAAGTGTGGTGCTGATGCCATTCATCCGGGTTATGGCTTCCTGTCGGAGAATGCAACATTTGCTTCGAAATGTGCAGAGAACGGAATTGTCTTCGTTGGGCCAACACCTGCTGTGATGGCGGCTTTGGGTGATAAGGTAACGGCCAAGGAAGTAGCTCGGAAAGCTGATGTTCCCATCATCGAAAGCAATATTGACGAACTCATAGATATCTCTATTGCTTTGATGGAAGCAAACCGCATCGGGTATCCGCTGATGCTGAAAGCAGCTGCAGGTGGTGGTGGGCGCGGAATGCGTGTGGTGCAGGATGATGAGCAATTAACGAAAGCTTTTACAGAGGCAAAAAGTGAAGCGCTGAATGCATTTGGCGACGACACTTTGTTTCTTGAAAAGTTTGTGCCCGACCCCAAACATATTGAGGTGCAGATTGCAGCGGATAATTTCGGGAATATCGTTCACTTGTATGAAAGGGATTGCTCCGTGCAACGTCGTTTTCAGAAGGTTGTAGAAATTGCACCTTCAGTAAGTCTGCGGGAAGAGACCCGGAAAAAATTGTATCAGTATGCATTGGACATTACAGCTGCTGTACAATATAACAACCTGGGTACGGTTGAGTTTTTGGTAGATGCAGCGCAAAATATTTATTTCATTGAGGTTAATCCGCGTATACAGGTAGAGCATACGGTGACCGAAATGATCACTGGTATTGACCTGATTAAAACGCAGATTTATGTTGCTTCCGGTTACAGATTATCTGATCCTGAAATTGGTCTTGGTAATCAGAACGCCATTCCTAAAAATGGTTTTGCGATTCAATGCCGCATCACAACAGAAGATCCTGCCAATGATTTCAAACCTGACTATGGCACGCTGGTAACTTACAGGAATGCTGCAGGTTTCGGCGTGCGGCTGGATGAAGGAAGTACTTATGCAGGAATGAAGATCAGTCCTTTCTTCGACTCGATGCTGGTGAAAGTAAGTACACAGGGCAATAGCCTGAAAGACGCATCACAAAAGATGTTCAGGGCTTTGCGCGAGTTTCGTATTCGTGGAGTGAAGAATAATATTCCATTTCTGGAGAACCTTATTACCAACAAGGATTTTATCGCCGGCGATGCCACAGTTGGTTTCATTCAGAATCATCCGGACTTGTTTAAATTCTCAGAGCGCCAGGACAGGGGAACTAAGATGTTGAAATTCCTCGCAGATGTTACCGTTAATGGAAATCCTGATGTGAAGGTTAAGGACGACACAAAAGTTTTTCAAAAACCTATCGTTCCTGATTTTGACGCCGGTGCTGCTTTTCCTGCAGGAACAAAAGACAAGCTTACAGAACTCGGTCCCGAGGCATTTGCCCAATGGCTGAAATCTGAACAAAAAATCTATTACACCGATACTACTTTCCGTGATGCGCATCAGTCTTTACTGGCTACAAGGATGCTCACTTACGATATGATGAAAACTGCAGAAGCATTTGCAAAGCAGCACCCACAGACCTTTTCGATGGAAGTGTGGGGTGGAGCAACGTTTGATGTGTGTATGCGTTTCCTCAACGAAGACCCATGGCAACGTTTGGCACAACTGCGTAAAGCCATACCAAACATTCTGCTGCAAATGCTGATTCGGGGCACCAATGGTGTGGGTTATGCCGCTTATCCGGATAATCTGATTGAACGGTTTATACAACGCAGTTGGGAAACCGGCGTGGACGTTTTCCGCATTTTTGATTCGCTAAACTGGATGGAAAATATTGCGCCCTGCATTGATATGGTGCGCAAAACAACGGGTGGAATTGCTGAAGCGGCATTGTGCTACACCGGCGATATCCTCGACCCTAAACGCACAAAATATTCACTGGAGTATTACCTGCAAATGGCCAAAGACCTGGAGAATGCCGGTGCTCATATCCTGGCCATAAAAGACATGTCGGGCCTGCTGAAACCATACGCCGCCAAGGTGCTGATAGAAGCATTGAAAGACACGGTAAAAATTCCATTGCACCTGCATACGCACGATACGTCTTCTTTGCAAACCGCTACCTACCTGATGGCTATTGAAGCCGGAGTTGATGTAGTAGATTGCTCACTGGGTGCACTATCCGGCCTGACCTCACAACCCAACCTTAATGCGGTGGTAGAGATGATGCGCTTCAATAAACGGGATAATCCTTATGATGTAAAAGCGCTGAACCAGCATTCCAATTATTGGGAAAATGTGCGCGAATATTATTACCCCTTCGAGTCCGGACTGAAAGCCAGCACGGCAGAAGTATTTGAACATGAAATTCCCGGCGGGCAATATTCCAACCTGAAGCCACAAGCGATTGCACTGGGTCTGGGCGATAAGTTTGAAGAGATTAAAACGATGTACGCTACTGTGAATACTATGTTCGGCGACATTGTAAAAGTGACACCAAGCTCGAAGGTGGTGGGCGATATGGCACAGTATATGGTGGCCAACAATATCACAGAACAAGACATACGGGAGAAGGGTGATACTATCTCCTTCCCCGAGTCTGTTCAACAATTTTTTATGGGCGAAATCGGTCAACCAACCGGAGGATTTCCCAAAGAGCTGCAACGCATTATCCTGAAAGGAAAAGAACCTTTTACCGAAAGAGCCAACAAGCATTTGCCCCAAATCGATTTTGATAAAGAGCTTACTGCCTTCCGCGAAAAGTATGGCGAAGACCTGAAAGAGACTGATTATCTTTCTTATAAATTCTACCCGAAAGTATTTGAAGATTACCTCAAATTCTGTCGTGAATATGGTGACGTTTCTGTGGTGCCAACACTGGTTTTCTTTTACGGATTGAAATTGCGCCAGGACATTACGGTAGAAATAGCACCCGGAAAGACATTGCTGATCAGGCTTTCGGGGATAGGCCCGGTTAATGAAAACGGTTTCCGGACGGTGTTTTTCAAACTGAACGGACAGGCCCGGGCCATCGAAATTCAGGACCGCTCGGTGAAGATAGAGAAGGTGGAAAACCGCAAAGCTGAGAAAGGAAACGATAAGCATCCGTGACTGAGATGGCAGCCGCAGAGCGGCTCGAGCGCGGCTACCTGGGCAGCCTCCTC
>DLGS01000100.1:760-10803 GCA_002482815.1 Bacteroidetes bacterium UBA7688 | reverse complement strand
GTCCGCCGATATGGCGGCAGTGGCAAAAGGACTGGCTGGCTTGGGAGCCTTGTTTTATGTCGCCACCAAGGTATGGCAGGCTCTCAGCCGGGCAGAACCGATTGATATGTATCCTTTGCTGCGTCCTTTTGCACTTGGACTCTGCATCATGTTTTTCCCCACAATAGTCCTGGGAACTTTAAATGCGGTACTAAGTCCCGTTGTACAAGGCACTCACACTATCCTCGAAAATCAGGTTCTTGACCTGAACGATCTACAGGCAAAGAAAGACATGTTGGAGCGTGAGGCGATGCTCCGCGATCCGGAAACTGCCTATATGGTATCAAACGAAGAGTTTGATAAGAAATTGGACGAATTGGGCTGGTCGCCTTCTGACATTGGAACAATGGCAGGAATGTATATGGATAGACAAACCTACGAGATAGAGAAAGCAATAAAGGAATGGTTCCGCAATTTGCTGGAAATACTTTTTCAGGCAGCAGCTTTGGTCATCGATACCATAAGGACTTTCTTTCTGATTGTATTATCCATTTTAGGCCCGATAGCTTTTGCCATATCGGTATGGGATGGCTTTCAATCTACCCTCACACAGTGGCTCACCCGATATGTCAGCGTGTATTTATGGCTTCCCGTAGCTGATTTGTTCAGTTCCATGCTTGCCAAGATACAGTCGCTGATTGTTGAAAGGGATATTGAGATGCTTGCCGATCCTACTTTCATCCCCGATACCTCCAACACCGTGTACATCATATTTATGATTATAGGCATAGTGGGGTACTTCACTATTCCGACAGTCACAGGCTGGATCATTCAGGCTGGCGGTGCAGGGAACTTTACCCGAAATGTCAACCAGACAGCCATGAAATCCGGAAATATTGCCGGCGCAGGAGCAGGTTCAACAGTAGGGAATATAGGCGGCAGGCTGATAAACAAGTAATCATTAATCATTAATAAAATGGAATTTAAAACACTAAGAAATATCGAAAACAGTTTCAGGCAGATAAGATTATATGCCATTGTGTTTGCTTTACTCTGCACCGGAGTTGCAGGATATGCCGTCTGGCAGTCCTACCGTTTTGCAGAGCAGCAACGTCAGAAAATCTATGTTCTGGACAATGGGAAATCACTGATGCTCGCGCTCGCACAGGATGCGTCGATCAACCGTCCAGTAGAAGCAAGGGAACATGTAAAGCGTTTTCACGAACTTTTTTTTACGCTTGCACCAGACAAGAATGCCATTGAAAGTAATATGAAAAGGGCGTTTAATCTCGCAGATAAAAGTGCCTTTGATTATTACAAAGACCTCTCTGAAAAAGGATATTATAACCGTATCATATCAGGTAATGTACAGCAGCGTATCGAAGTAGACAGCATAGTAGGCAATTTCGAAACATATCCCTATGCAGTCCGTAGTTATGCCAAACAATTTATCATCCGTTCCAGTAATGTGACAAAACGCAATCTGGTTACGTCATGTTTCCTTGTCAACTCTGTCCGCTCGGACAATAATCCGCAAGGCTTTAATATTGAAAAGTTTGCAGTACTAGAGAATAGGGATATAGAAGTCATCGAGCGTTAAAAAAATAATCTTATGGAAACTTTATTAGAATTAAACAGGTTCGCAAAAATCCTGACCGACAAAGGATATAACAAGTATTTCCATACGCAGGGTGCTTATGCAGGAAAGCTGAAAGAAAGCTTAAGCGAATTCTTTGAAAGCTGCCAAAAAGGTACAGATACTCTGCCTAAGCATGATTTACTGCTGACAAGCTACCTGCAATGGTCAGGTGATGAAAAGCCTCGTATAGAATGTGCAATGTGGGTGAAACACCTTAATGGAGAACTCTCAGTAAGCCGAATGGAAATAATAAAAAAAGACGAATTCGGGCAGATCCTAAAAAAAATCGAACTGAAAGACCTTTCTGCAATATCCGCACCAAAGTTAACCGAAGCAATTGCAATGGTCAACGACGAGCCAAAGCAACAGACAGGTCAAAGTCCGAAGCGCTTCAAGCTATAACACAGAAAGAACAAGGCTATGAAAACAATAAGAAGCAATATAAACAAGTGGTTTGACAGACTTGAGGAAAGCTGAGAGGCATTGCCTCTATATAAGCAGCAGAGGTATATACTTTATTTTTTTGGAGTATATCTGCTGCTTACCACAGGGGTAATTTTTAAAGTATTTTATGATACAGCAAGCCCAGAGCATAGCATGAACATTGAGCATATTAAAAATCTAGTGCTCAAAAAGAAAGAAAGTCCCACATCCTTGCAGGACACATTAGTAACAATTTTAAAAGAAAAGATTTATGAAAGAAGATGAAAAAAGAGCCGTCGTCCTGTTAGAAGGAGACGGCCAAAGCAAAGTATCCAAGGAGACCGATGATAAAAGAAGTACCATTGAAAGATTTAAAAAACCACTGATATTCGTTTTAATGGGGATCGTGTTTTTAGGTTCTATGTACCTCATATTTAAACCGTCTTCAGATAAAAAGGGAATCGAAAATATCGGGATGAATGATACTGTTCCACAAGCAACCGAAGAAGGAATGCAGGCAGACAAGCAAAAGGCTTATGAGAAGCAAATGCTGGAAGAAAAAGAGCAGCAAAAGCGTGATGCCCTTACCACATTGGCTGATTATTGGAATGAAGGAAGCACAACTGGCGAAGAGAAAGAGGTACTAAATAATGACGAGAACCAAAATCAAAACAATAGCAATGACAACAGATCGGAAAAACCCGTGAATCCGGCATTAAACAGTTATCGAAATGCACAAAGTACATTGGGTTCTTTCTATCAGGATGATAATGGTGAAACACGGGAACTCCGCAAGCAATTGGAAGAACTAAAAGAAAAACTGGCAGAAAAGGAAGTACCTGCCGGAGTAACGGTAAATGACCAGTTGGCACTCATGGAAAAATCCTATCAGATGGCTGCAAAGTATCTTCCTTCAGGTACAAATACTGCGGAAACTGCAAGCAATAAGGTTAATGCACCTGTGGTTTTGGATGCTTCGTCGAAAAAACATTTTGCAGCATTTACCAGTGCAAGAAAAAATACGGTATCATCCTTATACCGTGAGCCTGCTGATAGTGCTTTTATAGCCGACTGGAGCGAAATCAGAAACCGTAGTTTTTACACAGAAGGTTTGGCGGGGCAGGTGATAAAGCCAAAAAACAGCATTAAAGCCTGTCTACAGGAAACACAGACCATTATAGGGGAAAGCAGTGTACGACTTCGTTTATTGGAGCCTGCCCAAGCGGGTAATCTTACCATTGCAAAGGGAACAATCCTAACCGCTAATGCAAAGCTTCAGGGTGGTCGTGTGGAGTTAAAGATTACTTCCATAGAGCAGCAAGGAAATATCATCCCTGTAGATATCACCATTTATGACCTAGACGGGCAGCAGGGATTATACATTCCATACTCTCCGGAAATGAATGCCCTTAGCGAAATGGCAGGCAACATGAGCCAGACATCCGGAACAAGCCTGATGCTTACCCAATCTGCTGGACAACAGGCAGCGGCTGATTTAAGCCGTGGCGTAGTTCAGGGAATTTCAGGTTATTTCTCCAAAAGAGTAAGGACACCAAAAGTTACCCTAAAAGCAGGACATCAAGTATTCCTTGTTCCTAAAAAATAATAATAACTCAAATATACTAAACAATGAAAAATCATTTTAAAACCTTTTGGGCAATTGCCCTTATGATCGGGTTTGCCGTATCTTCTTTTGCACAGCAAAGCGCAAAAACGTCCCTTGCTTTGGGCAGGATAGAACCATACCAAATGGAAGTTACTTATGATAAAACCTCCCATTTGATTTTCCCAACAGCTGTACGCTATGTGGATTTAGGCAGTGAATACCTGATTGCAGGGAAGGCAGAAGATGCGGAGAACGTACTTCGTGTAAAAGCTTCAGCAAGGGATTTTACAACGGAAACCAATTTTTCGGTCATTACTGATGACGGACACTTTTACAGTTTTGATGTGTATTATAATTCCTGCCCGCAGACGCTCAGCTATAACCTGCTGACGATGCAAAAGACAGTAGATAAAGATACTGGAAACGATGTGCTTTTTGAAGAATTGGGCAATACTGCACCTTCACTGGCAGGCTTGCTGTTGGAGACCATCTATAAAAAAGATAAACGCATTGTCAAACATATTGGTGCTAAAAGTTTTGGCATCCATTTTATACTCAAAGGAATTTATATCCATAATGGCAAGTACTATTTCCATACGCAGCTAACAAACAGTACTAATGTTCCTTTTCAGATTGATTTTATCAATTTCAAGGTGGCAGACAAAAAGATAGCAAAGCGCACTGTAGTACAGGAAAAACCAATGATACCACTGCGAATTTACAAGTCACTGGATGAAATTGGAGGAAAAACTGCTGGACAAAATGTGTTTTTGTTAGACCAGTTCACTATTGCCGATGACAAGATGCTGCTTATTGAGGTTTTTGAGAAAAACGGCGGCAGGCATCAAACGATGCAGGTAGAAAATTCCGATTTGATAAAAGCCCGATTGGTTAGCGAGATGCATCTGAAATTTTAGTAACCTAATAAAAACAACAGTAGAGAAATGAAAAAATATATTTATATAGTGATGCTCGTTTTGATGAGCATTACAATTGCGCAGGCACAACGTATGCTGCCCAAACAAAAAGGACTGGAATTGAGTGCAGGAAGCTTTTCGGATGATAATCCCGGCAGGAACTATTACCTCAGTATTGGCATGACTGTAAACGGAATGAATGGGAATTACAAGCTTTGGGCTTTGGAATATTCCCATCAGTATTACAAATACAAGGACCTGAGAATCCCGCAGGAAAGTTATACTACCGAAGGCGGTTACAGTTTTTTCCTTTTAGGTGATGCCGGTAAAAATATTACCCTGAATGCCGCTATCACTGGTGTCATTGGTTATGAGAGTATTAACAGGGGAGAGTTTTTATTATATGACGGAGCTAAAATACTCAGCCAGGACAACTTCATCTATGGTGCTGGTGGGAGGCTGTCTATTGAAACATATTTGTCCGACCGATTTGTACTGTTATTGCAGGTACGTACAAAAGTTCTGTGGGGTACAGATCTGGAACAGTTCCGACCATCGGCAGGAGCAGGAGTAAGATTTAATTTTTAAAATGTAAAAACGATGATAGTATTTTTAAATAAATTCACATTAGGATTACTGCCCGTATTTGTGGCAGTCCTGCTAAGTTGCATTACTTTGGTATCTTGCAGTACAGACGATCTGGAAATACAGAATGATTTTCCTTTTGAAGTGAAAATAATGCCAGTACCCTCAGCTATTGCAAAGGGAAATACAGTAGAGATCAGGATTTCAATAGAGCGCAGCGGTAATTATTCAGGCACGCAATATTTTATCCGTTACTTTCAGTTTGAAGGTCAGGGAGCTTTACGATATTACGATGAAGTTGCATACCTGCCAAACGATTTGTATCCATTGCAGAATGATCAATTTAGACTGTATTACACTTCCAATTCGACCGTTTCCCAGTCTTTTGAAGTATGGATTTCGGATAATTTCGGGAACGAAAAGCAATTGAGTTTTGAGTTTAACAGCACCGATTAACTATTAGATATTGCCTTAAATTTGCATTTAATGACAACCCGAAGCCACAGCTTCGGGTTGTTTTGTTTGCTATATTACTATAAGTTGCTAAAGAGATAATTACGTAACTTTAGTAAATTAATGCTGATTTGTGATACCCAGTAGATATTTTTAGAAGTGGAACTTTAATTCTATTCTTATGAAAAATATTATCGACCGCAACAATAGATTTTATATCGAAATGTCCAGAAAAGTACTCTCTGATAGGGAGTATGATATACTACAAAAGCTTCTGATCGAAAAGAAGACCCTTCAGGAAGTGGGAAGCATTTATGGCGTTACCGGAGAACGGGTTCGTCAAATTTATGAAAGAACCTATAAAAAAGTAAAGAGCATAGCCCAATTACTTGGTGAAATTGACAGCTATAAACGCAAATTGCAACAGTTGAAGCACGATTATAATTTCGAAATCCAGCAAAAGAAAAAAGAAGATAATAAAAATGAAGTTGATTTGTGTAAAAAGCTTTATGCGAGCCATTTTCCTTTCAGTAAGAGAATGTACAGTCTGTTCGAGGTTTTGGATATTCATACTGTAGGAGAACTCGCTGAGATCCCTTTAAAAAGTTTTGAATGTTTCAAGGGATTTAAAGTGCAGTGTAAAAAAGAGCTAATTGCTTTTATAGAATTTGAAAATATCGAGCATCTTTTTGATGATTTTTCTGTTTGGAAAACACAGCCAATTAGTTAACAATAACAGAAAATTCAATTACAGTAATGCGGACTTCTTTTGCTTCTTTTCTTTGTCCGCTTATGTGGAAAGAAAAGAAGTCCTCCAAAAAAAAAAGAGGATACATCATATCCTATCTAAAAAAACTAACCTGTTTAATAAAATGCAAGGAGAGGCATAGCAAGCGGATGCATTTTGGCAAAGTAGTTGCACCGATTTAACGCAAAAAGAATGCCCCGACCATCGGAAGGGAGTGTCTTTTTGCCGCCCGATTTTCGGGTCAGGCAATTTTTAATGGATGGGAATTGAAATTTTTAAGATTGAGAAAAAATCCCCTGTTCTCTGTCATGCCATAACGGAATAAGTTCCATAAAAGTGAGCATCCCATCTGTGCCAAAGCAGAATTGATAAACAAATCCTGTTTTTCAAGCGCTTCTGCTAACGAACAGCTTGGTGTGTCGTCCTGCTCTTGTGACTGTATTAATAAATCTCCAAATTCATCGGTAACAAATGGCAGGTTTGCCACAGTTTCATATTTTTCAGAATTGGGTTGCTTAACAGTTCCGATGGTAGACAAAATAACCTGACCTGTATACTGGCTATTTCCAAAGTCCATCCAATATTTTGGTGCGTCCCTTTGGAATCTATGATTGTTTACAAGATTTAAAATATCCGCAATATCAAAGCGGGATTTTACGCTGTCCACACAAGAAATATAAATAGATGCTTCCGCATTTTTGGGCAATTTACCTAAGTGGTCTTTTTCAAATTTCACAGTTTCCGCTTTCCAATTCGTTCCCATAAAACGGTTTACACGATTTATCATCGTAACGGATTTGTATAACCCAACCTCGCACTCTGCAAAACGCTGTCTGCCCAAATTGGCACTCGTTACAATATCATCATCCCACAGGCGAACACATAATCCTGCGTGTCCGAGTTCAATGAGGCTATGGTTCATTTCCATAAGCGCAGTCAATACTTTTGAGCCTGTTCCGCCTGCACCAATTACATTTACGTTAATTGGGTTAGTGGGATTAATTAAATAGTCATCCGTAAAATGTATTTTTGTTTTCTCGGTATTCATGACAGTAAATTTTTAAGTGTTTTATTATTCTTTTTTAATACTTCTTTTGGAAAGGGCTCTCCTGTTTCGATAAGGTCTTTCCAAAGGTTTACACAATTACCTTTTACAGGGCTGTTGCTTCCTAATAAATGGCTGAAATAACTATTGAAAAAATAGTCTTCCCAAGCAAACACAAATTCCTCTACAGAAGCGGAGTTTTTGATGTTAATATTGACTGTACCCATACATACCCTGCCATCTTCATAGATGTTGAAAAATGGCGCATAATATAAAGGCGTTTTCTCCGTAGGTCTTCGCTCGCTTGCAAGGGCAAACACCGAAAGACTATTTTTAGTGGCGTACCAAATCATAGGTGGTACACTCGCCATTTCGCTTGGAATGTTTAAACCATTCACAAAATACAGTTGTCGCCTTTGCGTTTTAGTGTACCATAATACAGCACCTTTATCCTTGTTCGGATTGATATGCAGAATGTTTGGCATTAAAATTCCACGTGATTTTAAAAAGGCTTTATCTTTTTCCTGTTCCGTCTGTAATGACCTTGCTAACTTATTAGCTTCCCTGACGGTTAATGGATGGGCATTAACGGGACTGCCGTTTTTATCCATATCAAAATGTTCTACATATACTTCGGCATCCGCTCCTTTGGTTTCATAGAAGACCAAAGCTGATTTAGGATGGTATAATGTTCCAAAACTTGCTGTTATGTCGTTTAAATTATTCATTTTTTTGTGATTTCATAGATATACAATAGGCTACACATATCATCCAAAAGTGCAAATAACTTATTCTCAAAATCAAGGCTGTTATTTGTTACATCTGCTTCGTCAAAATGTTTGCAAATGGTAGGTTCTTCCATTGCCCCGTACTCGTTAAATTCGTTATTGATGGTCTCGGCAATACTTTCATATAACCAGCCTTTTGTTTGCGATATAAAGGAAATATACTTTTCCATGCCAATAGTTTCATACTCTTCGCTTTCGTTGTCTTCCTTTTTAGGTGCGTTTCGAAAAATGGTTTCATTTGGATATTCTTTATATAAAGCAAATGCATTCTTTGCCATCCTTAAACATTCAAGGTCAAAGCTGTCACGGCATTTAAAAGAATTGATACGCTGTTCAAACACAGATAAATTGATACGGTTAAAAATCTTTTGTTCCATACAATCCCCAATCGATTCTACTTTTTCAAACTCAAGTTTGTACATTTCGTTTCCTTCTATTTCATCGTCCTGCTCCATCCAGTCTTTGTGCATTTCGTACATCCAATACAAATAAGTGTCTTCCTGTCTGAAATAGGGAATATCCGCAATATGGTACAGGTAAGAGCAAATAGAAATAAGCAATTGGGCATTTTTTTTGCGCTTTCGGTCGTATAACATCTGATACAGCGGTTCAATTGGAATATAATACAGAGTTGTACCTGTATTGAATTTTTCCTCACTGATAAAGTAGGTTTTCTGCTTGTCTTGTACCAAACGTATTTCCTGCCAGTTTAAAACAGCATGCTGTAACTTTTCTTCTATGTCCCAAATAGCCAATGCTATGTTGTTGGGATATTCAAATTGATTGGTCTGCATCGGTTCAATCTTGTAATGATTGCCAAGTTTAGAGAGAGAAGTATAAAAATCTTTCTGCATTTTTACTGTTTTCTGACAAGCCTGTACCGTTTTGGTCTCTTGCAGTTTAGGCAGGAAAGAAGTTCTTAGAAAACCATCGGAAGCATTTGAGCGGATACTGATTTGCGTTTGTCTTTCTGAACTTCGTTTGCGTCTTTGGGTTTTTGCATCCAATTGGCAAACTCGCTGAGTTGGCGGTGTAACTGCCTTTGCTGTTTTTGTTCGGGTGGATTGATTTTGCCCGCTATAATAAGTTTGTGCATTGTTCATTGTTTAAAAATTAAGTTAACCTTTCGTTCCCATTACACTTTCAAATCTGTATTCTACCGCATCGTCTTTGATAACAGGTGCAGATATTTTGGCGGTGGTCAAAATAGGGTAGCTGTTGGCATAAAAATTCAGTACCGCTTCCACGCTCCAACGTGGTTCGGGGTCAGTCAGTCTGATTTCCTGTCCTTTATCTTTGAGTACAAACACTCGTTCTAATTGAGTTGCTAATAACATGATTTCTGATTTTTAGTGTTATACATTCTGTGCCTGCTCTGATCCAAAAAGGCTTGGGGCAGAAAACTTGTCGGACAATTCCGTTTTGCGTTTGCGTATCTCATCAGCCTTTTCGGGAAACTCTGTTATGTCGGGAACTTTCATCCATGCTTCACGATGCTTGCCTTCTTTCTCCAATTCATCCGCCTTTGCCATTCCGTCTTTAAACTTCTTGTCTTTGGTTTCCTGCTCTTTTTTCTGCTTTTCTTCTTTTTCTTTCTCCATTGCCGATTGCTTTTTGACTTCGTCCATTTGTTTTAGGAATTTTTCCATATCCACCATTACGCCTGAAACGGTTTTAACAGGTGCTTTTATCTGCTCAAAAAATCCCTCGTCAAATTCCTGTGGTGTGGCGTTAAACGTCAATGGGGGAATGAGGTTTTTGGCACTATCTCTGCATTGTTCGTTTTGGAGCAGTACCGATACAATAAGGTTGCTTTCTGCTCCTTTGGAAATGTTGAGTTGCAATACTCCTGTAAAGTCC
>DLGS01000100.1:0-724 GCA_002482815.1 Bacteroidetes bacterium UBA7688 | reverse complement strand
GAAAAAATTTGCGTTCATCGTTCTGAAATTTTAATTGTTGATAATTGTTTTTACATACTCGTTATATCGCTCCGTTATATCCTTTCCCTTTCTGAAATTGTCTTTTGAATAGCTATAATGCTCCTCGAAAAACTTTACTTCTTTTGTAGTTAGGTCAATGGTGTAGCGGTAGTCTGCATTTATCCGTCTTTCATCCATCGTGCAATGCTCTGATAGTAAATACATTTCCTTTTCGATGTCGTCAAGCGAAAGAAGTGGCAATAACAGATGCTCTACGATGTAGCCCTGTTCGGGTGCGGAACTGCTATCGGCAACGCATATAATGGATTTGCCATTGCTCAATTTGATATGGAGATTTGAACGTGTCATAATGTTTGAATTAATGGGATTAATGGAAATTCCTCTGTCCAAAATTCTTCGCTCGTGTGCTTTCCGTAGGCTTTATACATTGCTGTGCCTGTCTTATATAGTACAAGCCTGTAACAGTCCAAGCGATTTTCGGGTACGGATAATGTTTGGAGTTCTTCTTTGTCAATATCCACGTATGCCATAGGCTTACTTTCAAGCCATTTGTATAAATCGGGGTTGTCGTCCTCGTCAGCCGTATAAAAATCTACTGCCGTATCGTAATAGTTCAGTGATTGTAAGAAGTAATCTTCTGCAAACGGCCTAACCATTTCAAGCCGTTTTTGCTGTTCTTTTTTCCAATCTTCGGTAATGTGGA
>DLGS01000313.1:2746-7288 GCA_002482815.1 Bacteroidetes bacterium UBA7688 | reverse complement strand
TGATGAGGCTGTTGGCCATGTATTGGTGGGGCTGGCAAAATCTACAGCAGAACCATATGAGGTAGTATTATTCATATTAAGTGTATAAACACCATCACCCCTGGTAGAGTCGAACAAAATGTATGTTCCGGCCTCCTTGGCGGTTATAAATGAAACGGTGCCGCTATACTTGGATGCGCCCGAAGCCGCAGTGTGTTTGATCAATGCATTTGAGAACAAAACTTTTCCGGTGACAGCATCAATAAAAACATGCTGCCGGCTTAATGGTTTTTCCGCATAAATATCAAAACGATAGGCCAGATGCATGTTTCTGTCTTCTGTATCGCTCATCATGTCTTCAATCCACACCAGAATACCTTTGGGCAAAAATGAGGTATCCTCTTTTTTGTACATTTTTTTTATAAACACTTCCTCCTCCGGAATCTCCCATTTGTACAGGTCAGCGCCAACAAACTTTGTGGCTAACGCAAATGCGTCGCGTTCTGCAATTGATGGAACAGTTGAAGGATTATTACTGAATGTGTAATAGTTGCTTGTCAAAAAACGGACTAATCCATTTTTTACAGATAGGGTTGCACCACCATATTCTACTTTAATGCCTTTGTAAAACTGGGTAAACCGCATTGCCGTCATTCCGGTCTTTCCGGTAGTATTATGCTTAGGCACCATCAGATTGTCTTTCCCATCAATACCCAGATATTCTTTAAAAAGCTCATTTGCATTATCTGCGCGAAGCTGAGCCTTTGGTACAAATCTTATGGATTTCGCTGTGTTGTCAATATTGTTCCGTTCAATAAACTCCACGCTTGCGCCGGCCTGTTGGGCCTGGGACGCCTGAAAACCAAATCCGGAGACACATAATAAAAATGCCGACCGCATCAAAAATTTCTTTGTAGAAAAAACCATATTTATTTTTTTTGGTGATAAAAACTTTCACAATTTAGGGATTTTCGCCAAGCCTTTAACAAATTATTTATATATACACCTATCAAATCCATGTATAAAAAAGCCGGACAATACAGCTATTGCCCGGCGTACATTAATATGCTTTTATTATCCATTCAGTTCCTTCATCAATGCATTGAAGGCAGCTTTCAGTTCCGAAAGTTCGGTTTCTACAGCAGTCAGCCTGCTTTCATAATCGTTCGACACTTTTGCAACGGTTTCAGGTTCCTGAAGGTATTCTTCTATTAATTCTTCGCTGGCAAAAAGATGCATATAGCGCATTTCTTTTTGACCTGACTGTCGTGGCAATTGCTTTATAAAAATAATATCGCCTCCGGATAATTTCTCTAAAACCTGTTGCACTTCTTCCAAATGATCAAACTCATACAACCTGCCGGAATTACTATTGATTTCTCCTGGAGTGAGGGGGCCGCGCAAAAACAACAAACATAAGACTGCCAATTCATCCGGAGTGAATGGAAATTTCAGAGCAAGATTGTGTTTGTATTTCGTGCTGCGTATGCCACTTCCCGTGGCGGTAGAAACGAGTCCCTTTCTTTTAAGCCGGTCAAGGATTTGCACAATAGTGGATTCATCATAATTGACCACGGGTTTCCGTGCGGACTTTTGATTGCACGCTGCAGTTAGCCCGTTTATGGTCATCGGATAATACTCCGGAGTAGCTTTTGATTTTTCAATCATCGCGCCGATTACCCGGATTTCTTCGGCATCTAGTATTGGTAAGGTTTGTTGTTCTGTTTCCATGGATGAAAGATAAGGATTGATATTGAGCACTACATTTTTTACTCAAAAGAATTCTATCTGATTAATGTAAAATCGCCTTTGAAAATCAGCTCTTCTCCATCGAGGGTTTTACCTTTTACCAGATAGAAATAAACGCCAAGTTCCTGTTCTTGTCCATTATATTTCCCATCCCACCCGGCTTTTATATCGTTGGTTGTAAAAATATTTGTTCCCCAGCGGCTATAAACATTAAAAGAAGTCAGGACAAAATTACATTGATCCAGGATTTTATATACATCATTTCTGCCATCGCCATTTGGCGTATAAGCATTGGGCAGATAAAGCTCAGATTTTCCTACAAACAATACAGAAATGGTATCCTTACCTGTACAACCATTTCCATCGGTACCGGTTACCGTAAACACTGTGGTTTTAGGAGGATTTACCAAAGGCATTTCACTTGCAGGATTATCGCAATACTCAGCAGGCGACCAGGAATAAGAAACGCCACCTGAAGCCGTCAGCCTTATTTCGGTAGATTTACAGCGAATAATATTTTCATTGGAGTATGCATCAATGTGTGGATCGGCATAGCGATCGACAAAGACGCTGTCGAAACCCGGACAACCGAATTGATTTATTCCACGCACAATGTATGTTGCCGGACCTTTTACCGTAGCTTCAGGATTTGCAATATCGTCTCTGTTGAGGCCTGTTGCCGGATACCACTTAAAAGATGTAGCGCCACTTACGTTCAGCATTATTTTCCCTCCATAACATGCAAGAGAATTTTTGGGTGTAGCCACAATTCCCAGCGAAGGCAGTAAACGAACCTGAACCGTATCATAAGCAGAACAACCATTCTCATCTGTACCTTTCACAACGTATATAGCTGCTTTACTCACCTTTAATCTGGGAGTACTTATCGCAGCATTATCCAGGTCTGTTGCCGGCGACCATTGATAAGACAGTCCGCCAGAAGCCGAGAGTTGGATTTCTGTTTCGATGCATACAGCCGTATCTTTTGGTTGAGCTGTTATAGTAGGGGGAGTATGCAAACGGATGTTCACAAAAGCGCTGTCAATGCATCCAAAAGAGTCTGTTATTCTGACCATAAATGTTGTGGTTTCGGATATTGTGCCGGCGGGAGAAGCCGATAAAGCATTGATCAGTCCATCGGAGGGAGTCCACGAATAAGCACTATGGCCTTTCATCGCGTTAAGCTGAATTTTTGCTTTTCCATTTTCAACACAAAAACCGGTATCGTTACCGGCGTCAGCAAATGGTTTGAAAACAATATTTATAACACGGGTCATCGTATCCAGGCAACCTTTGCCGTTCTCAACTATCTGCCTTACGGTGTAAGATCCGTAACCGGGAAAGGTATGCGTTGGATTCTTGAGTGTCGAGGTACCGCCATCACCAAAATCCCATTTCCAGGATATGAAAAGCCCGCCCAATATCTCGTTGCTCGTGTCTCTGAAATTCCGCTGGAAACAAGAAGTTGCCGAATCTCTGAAATCGGCAAAATAGGTACGATTAAGTCTTACAACTCTACCGATTGTATCCTTGCAGCCCAGCGAATTTTCTACGATCAGCTTTACCGCATAAGCACCATAACCCGGAAATGTGTGCAAAGGATTCTTGCTTGTTGACGTGCCGCCATCGCCGAAATCCCATTTCCAGCTAACAACAGTGTCCGGCACAATACTGCTTATATCTATAAATTGCTTTTGAAAACAAGTGGTGGAAGAATCTTTGAAATCTGCAAATCGTGTGCGGTTAATAACGATGAATTTACCTGCAGTATCCGTACAACCTGAAGTCGTCGTGATAAAAAGTTTTACAAGATAGGTGCCATACCCGGGGAAAGTATGGTTTGGACTTTGTAATGTAGAGTTGCTACCATCGCCAAAATCCCAATACCAGGATGCTATCCCGGACGGACTGATGCTGCTGATACCCGTAAACTGTTTCCCTAAACATGAACTCTTAGCGTCTATAAAGCTTGCAAACCTCAGCGGACTGACAACGACACTTTTTGTAAAAGTATCCTTACAACCCGAACTTCCGTCTACTATAAGTCTTACATTATACGTACCAAAAGCTGCATAAATATGCGAAGGGTTTTGTAAAACAGAAGTACCGCCATCGCCAAAATCCCAGTTCCAGGAAACGATAGATGTGCCTAAAGAAGCTGAACTGATATCCGAAAACTGAATGTTCCTGCAATCCACGGTAGAATCTTTAAACCGGGCAAGAGATGAGCTACACAAGGTGTCGTAAATAATAACCAGCTCCGGCCACAGAGATGTGTCTGCAAGATCGCTTGACGCAAAGAGTGTGGCGCGGTAATACGCTTCTGTCTGAAGCTTCAGCATAAAGCCGTCATTGCTGCCTGAGGCAAGCAAATCATTGAGCAGGTGTTTAACATCTATAGAGGTAGTCCATCCCCAGCGAGCATTCGATTTTGATATGGGAACTCTGTTGTAGGCCGTAGTGGAGGGTTGTGTATTCCAGGTTACAGCTGTTTCTGTCCAGGAACCGGTTACTCTTTCCACCCACCCGGGATTTTCCAAAGGATAAGGGGAGCCGGAAAAATGAGACGTTCCCCAGGTAGGACTGCTGCTAACACAAAAAAGATTGAGCTTTGCGTCAATAACTTTTATGGTACCGGCAGGCAGGGTACTTAGTTCTGTAAACCTTAGCACAGATCTGCGCGTTCCATTGGTACAAGATAAATAACCTAATGTCCAGGCGAAAATGTCTATTTCATCTTCACTGCCAAAATTCAATCCTTCTACTGGTGCGGCATCGTCCCACTAAGCTGACGACGGCGGTAACATACCGAAA
>DLGS01000313.1:0-2733 GCA_002482815.1 Bacteroidetes bacterium UBA7688 | reverse complement strand
GAGTACAGCCATGTGAGGTATACAGCAAGGCGTCTTCTCCGATAGTAGCGCCAGGTTTAAACTTTTTGTAAACAAGTTGTCCGTTTACAATTTGAGGGAGCAGAGCGATGAACAAACACAAAAGAATCCGTACACAATGTTTCTTTGCTCCCGATTGAATGTAAGAAATTTTCATGGTTCTTCATTTGGAGGGTAAAGCAATAGGTTTATGCATTAAAACTAATATGTTATCTTTAGATTTCAAACATTGCGAACTATTTTTTATCCATTTCTGCTTTTAAAGCAGCTACATTTTCTTTGGAATTGCCGATAAATATTTCTTTGCCGACAATCGCTACCGGCCTTTTGAGAAAAGTATATTCTTCTAAAATTAAATTGCGATAGTCTTGCTCTGTAAGACTTTTATCTTTCAATCCCCTTGCTGCATATTGCAGGGAGCGACGACTGAAAAGCGATTCATAAGAACCGCTGAGTGCTTTCATTTCGTCTAATTGCTTCGCTGTTATTTTGTTTGTCTTGATATCCTGCAACTCAAAATTATCTGCACTGATGTCAAGTTCTTTCATGATTCTGCTGCAGGTAGAACAGCTGGTGAGGTAGTAGATTTTATTGGGCATTTTTGAAAAAAGCTTTTAAAATTAGACTATTTGATTTACAGCAACTTGTAACGAAAAGCGTTTAAAAAAGTGTTTAAATCAATCTAAAGTTTGCTTTTCGAATTTTAGCTGTTTGTATTCATTTAATAGAGGCCATTTTTGTTCATCCAATGTGTCGAGAAAAGAATAAAAATTTTGAAGAGTGTCTTTACCAAGGGTTTCAAACGTTGTATTTGATGGTTGAAAAACCTGCAATACAAACCTATAATTTAAGTAGCCGTTTTTTTGAATTACCAATTTGAAAAATTCATCTAAACCATCTTGTGCAATGTAGTTTTTAAAGACTTCTCGCGCTTTTGGAATTGTAACATCTTTATGAATTTGCTCATTTGGGTGCAGGTGGCGCACAATACCTGGCAGATTACACAACACCCAAATGTTATCCACTAAATTATGATTAACAGGACTTTGACGGCAGCAGAATTTCAGATATTTTACCAACAAATCTTCAATTTCAGAAGGTTCGAATATTGAAGTGAAAAATCCATCAGAATTTTCTACCGCTCTTTTTCCTAAATAACTAACAAAGCCTGCTTTGTATTGAAGCGCATAGTCTAAATTATCAAATAGAGGTCTTAAAAATTGTTTTAAATTCTGAATATTAAGTTGCTCGACAAAACGACCATTGGGATTAATGTAAGTATAAAAATAATCGAAACCCATTCCAACCATAGGGATAGATTCAGTGTAAATAAAGATTTCAAGAAGGTTTTTGTATCTTGAAGTGTTTAATTCTACTTCCTCAACACTTACTGATTTCAATCTGTCTAAAAATTGATATTCAAGTACAGAACCTATTATTTTATCAATTTCAATTTTAGCGTCTTTAAGTGGTTTGTCAAGTAATTTCAAAAACCGCTCATTGCTTAAAATTTCAGGTATAATTCCGTAAGAAAAATAAGCATAAAATGCGGATGGGTTTCGAATTGATATTTTATTTAAATCCTCATTGTAAAAAAAATGCGTTTTTTCAATACCCTTCTCTAAACCGAAAAGAGCTTTTAATAAGGCAATGACATTTACGATATCCCCAGTGTTTAACAGCAAAGCATCTTTATGTTCTTGTAAATGTTTTTCTAATTCGATTTCTTTATTTTCATTTGTTTTAAGGCTAAGTAAATTATAGTTGGAATCAAAGAATCGGTCTCGTTCCTTACTTAATAATTTATAAACATTCGGAAATTTTAAACGAAGTAATTCGATGTGAACAAATTCCTTAAAAAGAACTTCTTTGAATAGGTTTTTAGTGTTTAAGGATATAGAATTTGCCAAACGAACTGCCTCTCGAATTGTTGTTATCCAACTAAGGAGAATCGGAATGTTCTTGTATTCCCCAACTTTAATAAAAATCTCATTGCTGTCAATAATAGACGTGTTATAAACAAATAATTCGTCTGTTATTAATTTGCTTTCTTGTGCAGTGTTAAGTATTTTTTGCAAAAGAAATTTTATTTCGTTTTCTAAAGGAGTTTTAGCGAAATAAGGTAGTGAGGCTTCTATTTGAAACAACTTTTCCAAGTAAGTTTTTGGCGAATATATTTTTAATTGCTTCAATGAATTAATTACATAGTCTCTATCATAAGCTACGACAAAACAGGTTCGTTTAAAACCGCCCGAATTACGTATTAATCTTAAAACCTCATACACTTCATCTGGGCTAAGTCTGTCTAAGTCGTCAATAAAAACAACAATATTTAAATCAAGTGCGGTAAGCTTATTGTTTATTTTATCAAAAAGATTTTTTAATGAATCTTCTTGCTTAAATATGTTTAAGGTGTTTATTGCTTTTGCAAGAAAGCCTTCCTTTTCAGATACTAATCTTTGGCGATAGCTTGAAATTAATCTTGATATCTCATTATTGAAGTGATTGTTTTCATTTAATTTTTGTTCAAATAGACTGAAAAACTCAGAGAGCATCTTTTCAGTCGAATTGTAATGCCAAGGACTAAAATCTATTTGTAAAATATCAGCGTTTAAATTCTCCTTGACAAGTTTGATAAAGGATGTCTTTCCTGTTCCCCATTCCGAAGTAACGCCAATAGCAAATGGTTTGGAAAATATACTACTGTTGATTTTC
>DLGS01000302.1 GCA_002482815.1 Bacteroidetes bacterium UBA7688 | reverse complement strand
CACTGGCTCTTCAGGGACATCCAGCACTACAGCAGTGAAGCTTGTGGTATCGAGCTGCATGGGGAAAGGTATTACCGGCGAGGTTTTTGCCCGGTTGGCCCACACCGTATAAAAGGTAAGGCTTGCCGCCAGCAAGAAAATATAAAAGCCTGCCTTTTTCATCCTTTGCGGATAAGTGGTACGCAATTCATAACTCCCGTACGCTTTGTTTCTACCATCGAAAATGATATCGAGGTAATTACTTTGAAGCAACATTTTTCTGTCCATGATATTGTCGTTTTTATAAACAATAGACAGGGCCGCTTTTAAATTTCCATAAGGAAAATGAAAATAAACTTTGAAAGGAAATCAGCTATCCGCCATTCGTTCCTTTTTCGCGCGGAGTGTAAATAAAAACTTCCTTCATATAGAAAGGAACAGCTGAAGCAACATCAGCAAAGTCTTTGTTTGCAAAGCCTGCAGCAGCAAACGATGCCCAAAGTGTAAAGTCCACTTCGGAAACCAATTGGACACTTGCACCAAATGTTTCCAGTGCATGCTGGTCGCCATACACAGCCATGGACGTGGCAGACAAATCATTCATCAGGACCTGAATACTTTCGGCAGAACCGTGAATAGCCGGTTGTACAATGTTCATTTCGGCATCATAAACCGCATAGAAAAACTCGCCCGGGCGCGCTGTAATTAGGATGGCATATTGCCAGAAACTTTCGTCAAGCTGTATCTGCTGTTGCGCCAACAATTCCAATTTGTGGTGCATCATCAATGGCTTGCTCAAGGCGTAAGCGATTCCTTTTGCGGCAGCCAGCCCGATTCGCAAACCGGTGTAAGAACCTGGTCCGGAGCATACTGCTACAGCACTGAGATCAGCCAGTTTTATTTTCGTTTCAGTACACAATTGTTCAATCAGAGGATTGATAATCGCTGCCTGGCTCTGGCGTTCGGTATGTTGCAAAGCCTGCACCAATTGCCCTTCGCGCACAAGGCCTACGGTACATTTGTCGGCCGAAGTATCTATTAATAAAATCTGTTCCATAAAGCTGGGCAAAGTTAGGCTTAGCACTTACATTTGCGATATGGAAAAGAAAATAATTCGCACAGATAATGCACCGGCGCCAATAGGCCCTTACAACCAGGCGGTACAATATGGCAATATGCTTTTTGTATCCGGTCAAATCGCTCTTGATCCCAAAGATGGCAGTCTTTTTGAAGGTGACATCGCTATGGAAACCGAAATTGTGATGAACAATATCAAAGCTATCCTTACAGAAGCAGGATTGGATTTTTCCAACATCATCAAAACTTCCATCTTCCTGATGGATATGGGCAAATTTGCCACCGTCAACGAAGTTTATGCCCGTTATTTTACCGATAATTTCCCAGCCAGAGAAACCGTTCAGGTGGCCGGATTGCCACGCGGTGTGCAGGTGGAAATTTCTGTGATAGCCGGAAAGTAATTAATGGTGAATGTTGAATTTTTAATGTTGAATAAATGTTTCTGAAAAATGGACTTTAGTAAAAAATGATTTTCCTGAATATGAGGAAAAAGCTGAAGAAACATTTTTAATCGAGGATATGATTCAAGCTAACTACAATAATTTCACAATCGATAGCGGATGGTATGGAGGTGAGAATGGTCATTTTATAACATTCCTGATTAAAGATTCAAACCGGGAATACCCATTAGTTAGAATAATTTCCAATAAAATTTCAGATATTAAATGGGCTATTGAGGTTTGTGAGGATTATGTTGAGAATTTTGATCAATAACTAATTTAACCAATTAACTTTTTTAACTCAATTACCTTTCAAAAATTATTATTTTTGCGCAAAATTAAAAAACAAGTTCTTCTATGAGTTTCATTACCAACATCCACGCCCGCCAGATATTGGATTCCCGCGGCAATCCTACAGTTGAAGTTGACCTGCATACCAGCGATGGCTCTATGGGCCGTGCTGCCGTTCCTTCGGGAGCCTCTACCGGCAAACACGAAGCAGTGGAATTGCGCGACGGCGACAAGAAAAAATATCTGGGTAAAGGTGTGTTGAAAGCGGTAAACAATATCAACGACAAACTGGCTGAAGAGTTATACGGCATCGACGTAACCAACCAACGCCAGATTGACGAACTGATGCTGGAAATTGACGGCACGGCCAACAAATCCAAAATCGGCGCAAATGCTACACTGGCCGTAAGTATGGCTGCTGCAAAAGCAGCTGCACAAACAACAGGCTTACCATTGTACCGCTATGTTGGTGGCGCCAACGCAAAAACATTACCGGTTCCGATGATGAACATCCTGAACGGTGGTGCGCACGCAGACAACAAAATCGATTTCCAGGAATTTATGGTGGTACCAACCGGTGCTTCTTCCTTCAGCGAAGGATTGCGCTGGGGTGTTGAGATTTTCCATTCTCTGAAAAATGTGTTGAAAGAAAAAGGTTATTCTACCAATGTGGGCGATGAAGGTGGTTTTGCACCAGACATCAAAAGCAATGAAGAAGCGATTGAAACCGTGTTGAAAGCGATTGAAAAAGCGGGCTACAAACCAGGCGAACAAGTTGGCATTGCAATGGATGCTGCCATCAGCGAACTGTGGGATTCGAAAGCTAAAAAATATCATTTCCACAAATCGGGCGGCGCTAAAATGAGCAGCGAAGAACTGGTGGCTTATTGGGTAAAATGGTGCAAAAAATACCCAATTGTAAGCATTGAAGATGGCATGGACGAAGATGACTGGAAAGGCTGGAAAGCGTTGACAGACGCTTTGGGCAACAAAGTTCAGCTGGTGGGTGACGATCTTTTTGTAACCAATGTTGAACGCCTGAGCAAAGGAATTACAGAAAATATCGCTAACGGTCTTTTGGTAAAAGTAAACCAGATTGGTACTTTATCTGAAACCATTGACGCGGTGTCTATGGCACAATGCGCTGGTTACAATACGATCATGAGTCATCGCAGTGGCGAGACTGAAGATTACACTATTGCGGACCTTGCGGTTGCCCTGAATTGCGGACAAATCAAAACCGGTTCTGCTTCACGCTCCGACCGTATGGCTAAATACAACCAGTTGCTTCGTATTGAAGAAGAATTGGGCGCGAGCGCATATTACCCTGGCAAAAAACTGAAATTCGGTAAATAAAATTCCTATGAAAAAGGTTTTCAATTTCTTCACGAATAAATACCTGCTCACTTCTGTTGCATTTGTGGTGTGGATGACTTTCTTCGACCAGAACGACTGGATGACACAGAAGGATACCCAAAAACAATTGCAGGAAGTAAAAGACCATATCGGATTTTTGACCGCCAAAACGGAAGAAATGGAGCAGGACCTGAAGCTGTTGCAAACGAACCCTGAGCGGCTCGAAAAATATGCCAGGGAACATTACCGCATGAAGCGAGACAATGAAGACCTTTATGTCATAGAAAGAAAATAAACTGAAAATCCCGTTCCTATCTTAGGAACGGGATTTTTTTTGTAGCCTTCTTTCAAGAAATATATCCTGTAGCTTTCCAATATCCTCCATCTATTTATACCTTTATAGCCATTGAAAAACCACCACCCTGATGAAAAAAGTATTTATCGTTTCCTTGTTGTTATTGAGCACCCTGTTTTGCAAAGCCCAGACGGTCACCATCTATCGAGCCGGGACAGCCACTTCGCCAACTTATGGCACGATTAAGGATGCTGTTGCAGCAGCTTTGGCCAGTGATAGTTTGGTACTGAGCGAGCATACATTCACAGAAAATGGCATTTTAATCGATAAAAAACTTGCTTTTACCGGAACGTCAGCATCCGGAACAGGGACTGTTATAGATGCAACAAACGATAGTTCCGCTATAATACTAACCAATCCAACAGCTTCAGGAATTGTCTCATTATCAATAATTGATCTTGAAATAATTAATGGAGAATCAAAAAGCAGCCTGAGTACCGGAGGTGGAGCAATTCAGGCAGGAATCCTCACAAAACTTACCATAAGCGGGACCAGCTATTTGCATCATAACAGTACCGGAGCAGGGGGACAATTTGGCGGTGCCATTTATTCTGAAGGCGAGGTGATCATTAGTGGTAAATCAAGCATCGACAGCAATACTGCTTCAGTTTCGGGTGGAGGAATTTATATCAACGGTACACTTCATATCAGGGATTCTGCCGCTATTTACAGCAACAATGCAAACACCGGAGGCGGCATTTTCGCATCCAGCTCCGACCTTTATTTATCCAACACCAGTGTTATCGCAGATAATCATAGCACAGATTATGGAGGAGGAATGGTGTTGCTGAACAGCAACCTGTCGATGAAAGACAGTGTTGTAATCGGGCTGAATACAACCGATACTAATTATGCAGCCGGCATTTATGCCAAAGGAAATAACGACATCATCATCACCGGTGGGCAAATCATTGGCAACCATTCCAGCGACACAGATGTAAACGGACTGGGAATGGCTATTTATAATGAGAATGCTTCCGGTGGCAGTTCCATCGTCAGCATCAAAAACGCGAGAATTTTCAACCCTGACTATACCTTCAAACGTCAGAACGAAGTGTATAATTTACACACTGCCTCAGCCTTTATTTCCGACACATGTTGGTGGGGACGCAGTGATACGAACGGTGTGATTTACAGTGCGCCGGGCAGCGTGATGGTGATGGCCGGATGGGTGGTTGCCGATTGGAGCGTAAACGGAGGATTGCCCACAGCTTCGCTTACTAACTT
>DLGS01000088.1 GCA_002482815.1 Bacteroidetes bacterium UBA7688 | reverse complement strand
AATGGTGTACGCAAATCGCGCAACAACCAGCAGTTGACCCAAATAATTCCGCTATGAACCTGAGCTGCAATTCTGTTGGCTCGGCTCACATCCTGCGTCCAGATTGTTGCTGCCAAACCATACTCACTTGCATTAGCTTTTTGCAAAGCATCCTCCTCGTTTTTAAATGATTGAAGCGTCACCACCGGGCCAAAAATTTCCTCCATATTGGTACGGCAATCCGGACCCAGATTTTCAATAATGGTTGGTTCAATAAAGTAACCATTGGCACAACGGCCTTCAGGTTTCACCGCATTTCCACCGAGTAATACTTTCCCGCCTTCCTGTTTTGCCAGTTCAATGCATCCCATCACTTTGTCGAAATGGACTTTACTCACCACCGCGCCTTGCTTGCTGCTTTCCTCCAGCGGATCGCCAACATGCATGGCCTTTACACGGGAAATAAATTCCGCTTTGAACTTTTCGTAAATACTTTCTTCTACCAGAATCCTGCTGCCGCAAAGGCAAATTTGTCCCTGATTGGCAAAAGAAGACTGGACTGTAGTACGAATCATTTTTTCCCAATCACAATCGGCAAAAATAATGTTGGGATTTTTACCACCAAGTTCGAGTGAAATCTTCTTGAACATCGGTGCAGCAACGGCAGCAATGTCTTTTCCGGCACGTGTACTTCCGGTAAAGGAAATCGCTTTGATATCCGGATGTTTCACAATTTCGCTGCCGCAATTCGGTCCGTTTCCATGAATAATATTCAACACACCATCAGGCAAACCGGCTTCTTTGCAAATCTGAGCCAACAGATATGAAGTCATTGGTGTCACTTCACTGGGCTTGGCTACCACACAGTTTCCTGCAGCTAATGCCGGTGCTATTTTCCAGGTAAAAAGATATAATGGCAGGTTCCATGGAGAAATACAACCAACAACACCAATTGGTTTGCGCAAAGTATAATTGATAGCTGTATTGCCCATACTATGACTTTCGCTGGCAAAATGCAAGGAAGCTGTAGCAAAAAACCTGAAATTTTCTGAAGCACGGGGAATATCCACTTTTGTACTCAGCCAAAGCGGTTTACCATTATCATTGGTTTCGGCCAATGCAAAAGCAGCAAGGTTTTCTTCAATCAGTTCGGCGATTTTATTTAACACCCTGAAACGAAAATCATTACTAGCATTACTCCAGGCCGGAAAAGCTTTTTGTGCAGCAAGAACGGCAGCATTAACATCAGATAACGTGCTGTCGGGAATGTGAGAATAAACTTCGCCTGTTGCTGGATTGACGTTATCAATGTATTGATTATTAGAAGGAGCTACAAATGTCCCGCCGATATAATTTTGGATGTGTTTTGGAATTTCAAGATTCATTGTCTAAAATTTATGATCTATATATCAAATGAGCATTATAATCTTCAAATATGCCTAGTGACATGGTACTTATTTATCTTGGAACATTTGTTATAATAAACCGGCTCATTATTTTTAATGCAATTTATTATTACTGACATTTCTCTGTCACTGAGTTTTTCTAATGAGTTAATTTGGTAGTAACCAGATTCTGATAATCCTAATTTTAAATTCAAGTCGAAAGACTGATTCCTTATCAGTTTCAAATTAACCGAAAATCTATCATAACCTATCGCTGAAACCATAATGTTATAATTACCAGGTTTTAAATTTAATTTGCCAAAAGCTTCCGATAAAAACTCATATTCGATACCGCTATTCAGATTCGTAATTTTAATAATGGCAAAATCAATTGTATCACCATTATTATTATGTACATTAATACTTGGTATAGATTGCCCAGCTTTATTTTCTAAAATAAATGAGGAAGTATCTTCTTTATTGTCGAATTGAAGCCAGTATTCATACTTTAATGCGGCAGTTTCGTTAACTCTATTTAAATGCCATTTTTGCCCGTAAGCATCACAGAAAGCTAAGAGAAGAAAAATGGTGACTGCCAGTTTCAAAGAATTTTCAGTTTAAGTACGGTAGACTTATTTAAGCAAAAAGAGCAAACCCAAGTGTTGAATTTGCTCTTTTCTATTTCTCAATTTATTTATCGTGCAATATTTACGGAGCGAAGTTCCCTGATAACGGTCACTTTAATCTGTCCCGGGAATTGCATTTCTTTTTGAATTTTATCCGCAATTTCGAAGCTCAAACGATCGCTGTCAGCATCTGTAATTTTATCTGCTTCAACGATTACACGTAACTCTCTACCCGCCTGAATCGCATAAGCTTTTTCAACACCATTGTATGATGTGGCAAGGTTTTCAAGGTCTTTAATACGTTGCAGGTAGCTTTGCATCATCTCGCGACGGGCACCCGGGCGCGCACCACTGATGGCATCACAAGCCTGAACAATCGGCGAAATAATGTAGGTCATTTCCATCTCATCATGGTGAGCACCAATCGCATTCACTACTGATTCATGTTCACCACATTTTTCAGCCAGTTTAGCGCCAAGCAAAGCATGGCTCAATTCTGTTTCTTCATCAGGTACTTTACCAATATCGTGTAATAAACCGGCACGTTTGGCCAGTTTCACCACTTTGGCACCCAAACCTAATTCTGCAGCCATAATACCGCAAAGGTTCGCTGTTTCTTTAGAGTGCATCAGCAAGTTCTGACCATAAGAAGAACGGAAACGCATTTTACCAATCATTCTCACCAGATCTTTATGCAAACCATGAACGCCCAATTCAATGATGGTGCGCTCGCCTATTTCCATAATCTGCTCTTCAATCTGCTTCTTGGTTTTTTCCACCACTTCCTCAATACGGGCCGGGTGAATACGTCCATCCTGCACCAATCGTTGCAAAGAAAGGCGGGCAATCTCACGACGCAACGGATCGAAACAACTTAAAACAATCGCTTCAGGGGTATCGTCAATAATCAGATCAACGCCGGTTGCTGCTTCCAGTGCACGGATGTTACGGCCCTCACGACCAATAATCTGTCCTTTTATCTCATCGCTTTCCAGGTTGAAAACAGTGATTGCATTCTCAATAGTTTGCTCAGCTGCAGTGCGCTGAATCGTTTGGATGATGATTTTCTTCGCCTCTTTTGTTGCGTTGATTTTCGCTTCCTCCATAATTTCCTTCACATGACTGATGGCTTTTGTGCGAGCTTCCTCTTTTACCATTTCAACCAGCTCAGCTTTAGCGTCTTCAGCACTCAGGTTCGCCACTTTTTCAAGGCGTTTGATATGCTCTTCCTGATGCCTTTCCAGTTCACTGCGTTTTGTATTGACTACTTCAAGTTGCTTATTCAGCGTTTCTTTAAGATTGTCGTTTTCCTGCGTTTGTTTTTGAATGCTGGCCAGTTTATCATTTACACTTTGTTGCTGTTGTTTAATTCTTCCTTCTAATTCTGTTACTTTTTTACTTCTTTCAAATGTTTCCTTTTCGTGCTCCGATTTTAATTTGAGAAACTGTTCTTTTGCTTCTAATATTCTTTTTTCTTTATTCGTTTCTGCCATTGCTTTGGCATCTTCAATCAACTTTTTCGCTTGTATTTCAGCCTCTTCGATAGCAATTTTAGTGTTTTTGGCAAATATGCTCTTCCCGATAAATATGCCGATTACGATGGCCGCGACCGCGACCCCCGCTACAATAAGTGTTTCTTCCATTTGTGTTAAAAAAAGGTTTTAATATATGATGAGTAACCACGAAATCCATAGATTTTCGTTATAACGTGCTAAGGTAAATAAAAGAATCGAAAAGGCAATTATGTTAGAATAAAGAAGCATATTTTTGTTCACACAATATAAGTACATGCTTCGCCCGATTGACCAGTTTTATCTTGCTCAGAATGAACCTGAAAAAAGCGTTTACGAATTTCTAAGAACGTATATTCTTACCCAAAACCAAAGTATAACAGAGTCGTTGAAATACGGAATGCCGTTTTTTAGTATCAATGGAAAAATGTTTTGCTATGTTTGGTTTCACAAAAAACTGAAACAACCCTACCTGGGAATTGTTGAAGGAGGAAAAATTGACCATCCGGATTTAATTCAGGAAAAACGTTCAAGAATGAAAATTTTATTAATAAACCCTGAAAAAGATATTCCATTAAAAAAGATTGAATTCATTCTCAATGAAACCTTAAAGCTCTATTTGTAAGTTCGTGCAATAATTATCGCATATTTGCCGGAGCATGTCAGGTGGCAATACAATTTTATCTGTTTCAAATCTCCTTATTTCTTTTCCGGCTCAAAACTTTGAGGCGGTAAAAAACATTTCCTTCTCTCTTGAAAAAGGAAAAACCCTGGCAATCGTTGGAGAAAGCGGATCCGGTAAATCGTTGATTGCGTTATCTATAATGGGCTTGCAACCCAATAATTCGGTGCTTAAAGGCGATGTCCGTTTCGGTGAGCAGAACCTTTCTCTGACAAACCTTACTCCGGAAGAATGGCAATCAATCAGAGGAAAGGAATTGGGTATGATTTTTCAGGAACCAATGAGCGCACTAAACCCCATTCAAAAGGTAGGTAAACAAATTCAGGAAAACATTGAGCAGCATCAGAAAATCAGTTTGAAACAAGCGAAAATTCAAACCCTGGACTGGATTTCAAAAGTAAAATTGCCCGATCCGGAACAAATTTATGAACGCTTTCCGCACCAGCTTTCAGGAGGACAAAAACAAAGAATCATGATTGCGATGGCGATGTGCAATCATCCGGCTATCCTGATTGCAGATGAACCTACTACTGCACTTGATGCTACAGTTCAGAAAGATGTGGTGGAGTTAATGAAGGAATTGCAGCGGGAAATGGAAACTGCAATGATTTTTATCACACACGATCTGGCACTCGCAGCGGAAATTGCTGATGATTTATTGGTGATGAACCAAGGTTGTATAGTAGAATATGGCAATTCAGAAAGTGTATTGCATTCACCGGAACAAGTCTATACGAAAGCACTCCTTTCCTGCCGCCCTAACATTAATAACAAAGGGAAAAAACTACCTGTGGTGGCCGATTTTCTTTCCGGCAATGTAAATCAGGAAATCTTATTAAATCATGAATACGCAGAGGATAAACCAATTTTAGAAATTAAGGATTTGCATATATGGTATCCGGAAGGAAAAAATCTTTTCGGAAAAACAACATCATGGTTCAAAGCTGTCAATGGTGTTTCCTTTACAATAAATAAAGGAGAAACGCTGGGCCTGGTGGGAGAAAGTGGATGCGGGAAAAGCACAGTTGGTAAGACTTTACTGGGATTGACCCCAATACAATCCGGTCAGATTATTTTTAACCAACAGCAAATTGAATCGTTGAAAGGCACCGAGTGGAATCCTGTACGGCGCAAAATGCAGCTCATCTTTCAGGACCCGTTTGCCTCGCTTAATCCAAGAAGAACAGTAGAAGATATTATCACTGAACCCTTACAGATTCATCATTTAGCAAATAATAAAAAGGCGGAGGCAGAGCGATTGCTGGACTGGGTTCAATTACCAAAATCTGCCGCCAACCGCTATCCTCATCAGTTCTCAGGAGGACAAAGGCAGCGTATTGGCATTGCGCAGGCTTTGGCATTACATCCTGAATTACTGATTTGCGATGAGAGTGTGTCAGCATTGGACGTCAGTGTTCAGGCTCAGATTCTGAATTTGCTGAAAGAACTTCAATACGAACTCAACCTGTCTTACTTATTTATTTCCCACGACCTTTCTGTGGTTCATTACATGTCGGATAATATTATTGTAATGAAAAAAGGTAAAATTGCCGAATCGGGAACAGCTAATGAAATTTTACTCAATCCAAAAGAGGGTTACACCCAAAATTTAATTGCAGCTATGCCTGAATTGCATTCTTTATAATTATTTCACCGACCGGAAATCCGCCTTCACCTATTTTTTGTCTGCTTTACCGAAATGTACACATGCAAACATTTCCGGTAACCTAATTTTGCACCTCAATCCAAATCAAAAATGATGTCAAACGATACTTCTATTCTTTTGTTCAAAACCAATATCCAAACGGATGGTGAACAACAAAATATCCGTCAGCTGTTAGATAAAAAACCTGAAATAACGCAATGGACAATCGACACGGAAGATATCGATTGCGTCTTGCGCATTGTTTCTAAAGATATTCAACCCACACAAATCATAACAGAAATTACTGCACTTGGATTTGAATGCGCTGAGCTGGAATAATTAAGCATTAAGCAGTTCTTCCGCCAGGTCTTTTTCCACAACAAGATTATCAATAATAAACACCTGACGCTGCGGCGTATTTTTACCCATAAAATATTCCAGCAGTTTTTGAATCTGCGTATCCTGGCTCAACAGTACAGGTACTTTCCGCATATCTTCCCCGATAAATTTGCCAAATTCTTCCGGTGAAATTTCACCTAATCCTTTAAATCGGGTAATCTCCGGTTTTGTACCCAATTCGTGAATCGCGCGCTGACGTTCTTCGTCAGTATAGCAATAAATGGTTTTCTGTTTATTGCGCACACGGAACAAAGGCGTTTCTAAAATATAAACGTGACCGTTCCGCACCAGATCTGGAAAAAACTGAAGGAAAAAAGTCATAATCAGCAAACGAATGTGCATTCCGTCGACATCAGCATCGGTAGCAATTACGATATTATTATACCGCAATCCATCCAGGCCTTCTTCTATATTCAAGGCATGTTGAAGCAGGTTGAATTCCTCATTTTCGTACACAATCTTTTTCGTCAATCCATAACAATTCAATGGCTTACCACGCAGGCTGAAAACAGCTTGCGACTCAACGTTCCGGCTTTTAGTAATGGACCCGCTCGCTGAATCTCCTTCGGTAATGAATACCGTAGATTCATGCTGTTTTTGCACGTACTCCTCCTTGTTTTTTGCAGGAGGTTCACCATTATAATGGATGCGGCAATCACGCAATTTTTTATTGTGAAGATTGGCTTTCTTCGCTCTTTCATTCGCCAGCTTACGAATACCGGAAAGTTCTTTACGTTCGCGTTCGCTTTGCTCGATTCTCTTTTTGATTGCATCAGCAGCACCCTGGTTTTTATGCAAATAATTATCCAATTCCTTAGCCAGAAAGTCAAGCACAAAAGCTTTCATACTTTGCCCGCCTTCGGACACCGTTTGAGAACCCAGTTTTGTTTTGGTCTGACTTTCAAATACCGGTTCCTGAACCCTTACTGCAATAGCTGCACAAATACTTTGGCGCACATCGGCTGCATCATAATCCTTCTTAAAGAAATCGCGGATAACTTTTACAAAAGCTTCGCGGAAAGCACCCTGATGCGTTCCGCCCTGGGTGGTGTGCTGACCATTTACAAAAGAATATAAATCCTCGCCATAATCGCCGGTGTGTGTTATCGCAACTTCAATATCATTTCCTTTCAGATGAATAATCGGATAGCGCATCGACTCCGGATTGGCTTTGCGTTGCAGCAAATCGAGCAATCCGTTTTTGGAGATAAAATTGCGGCCATTGAAATTGATCTGTAAACCTGCATTCAGGAAACAATAGTTCCAGATCTGATTTTCTACGTATTCGAAAATGTATTTGTAATGCTTAAAAATCGTGTCGTCCGGTGTGAAGGTTACAAAAGTTCCATTCGCTTCCGTTGTCGTAGTTTCTTTATGTTCTTTGATTAAAACCCCACGTTCAAATTCTGCAGTTTTCTTTTTTCCTTCGCGGTAAGAAGTCACCACAAAGCTGCTGCTTAGTGCATTCACAGCTTTAGTACCTACCCCATTCAAACCCACCGATTTCTGAAATGCTTTGCTATCATATTTCGCGCCGGTATTGATTTTACTCACAACATCCACCACTTTCCCCAATGGAATACCCCGGCCGAAATCACGGATTGTTGCGACCCCGTTATCCAGTTTTATTTCGATGCGCTTGCCATGCCCCATCATATATTCGTCAATACAGTTGTCCAGCACCTCTTTCAGCAAAACATATATCCCATCATCCATGCTGGCACCATCGCCAAGTTTCCCAATATACATACCCGGGCGCAGGCGAATATGTTCACGCCAATCCAGCGACCGTATACTGTCTTCATTATAAATTACTTCCTGTTCTGCCATTACTTTCCTGTCTTTTTTAAAGAGAGGCAAATGTAATTTTGATTTCCGATTTTCAATTCAAAAATTAATTTTGTGAAAAAGTGAACACGCATTACAATTAAACTATTATATTAAAGCTATTATTTTGAGCAATTTTTAAGGAAATGAATTGATTTTTTTAATTATTATTCTATCTTGAGCCGTTAATAAGGATTTTATAAGCAAATTTGCAGATTGAATCTGTGGTCTGTAAGAATGAGCGACTATAAATTCTTTAAAAAACAACAGTTCGGATGAATTATATTTTTGGAAAATTTAAAATACATAATTCAATCTGAATCTTATTGAAAACTACTTTTGGTATACAAAAACAAACATTATTTTATAATCAAAACATCTATGAAAAAGCAAATTCTATTGTTCACTACTGCTTCAGTAATGTTGATGACCGCCTCCTGCACCAAAGAAGAAGTTAAAGCCCCTGACTTTGCAGAAAAGGAAACGCTGACTATTCAAAATTTCACAAAAGATGTTGCTTTAAGATCTTATTCCGACCTGAATAATGCGGCGGTCGAATTGCACAGCTCAATTGTAAACCTGAATATTGGAAACTATGAATGGAATCTTCAGGAAGCAAAGAGCAAATGGATTAAACTGCACAATCAATGGGAACTGACAGAGAGCATGCATTTTGGTCCGGTGGCAGATAATAAACTGGATAGCAGAATCGATGCCTGGCCAATTAATATAAATGATGTAGATAATCTGATGGCAGGCGGCGATCCGCTGACCGTTTCAGATATTGAAAAATTGCCTGTATTTTTGAAAGGATTTCATTCGTTGGAATATATTTTGTTCGGCGCTGATGGAAAAAAGAAAGCTGAAGATCTGACAGTCCGCGAAAAAGAATACATGGTAAGCCTGAGTAAAGATCTTGCCAACACATGTCAGGCTATCTATTCAGCCTGGTCAGTAGGAGAAAATGCTTATTCTACAAAGGTGTTTTTTGCAGGAGATATCAGCAAAACGTTCGAAACGAAAAAACAATTAATGTTGGTAATGACCAGCGGAATGAATGACCTTTGCAAAAAGGTGCTTAATTCGAGCTTCGGCATTCCTTACAACTCAATTGATTCTTTCCAGACAGAATCTCCTTTTTCCAACAATTCCCTTTCTGACATCAAAAACAATATGATTTCATTACAGAATGTATACTCCGGCAGATACAATGGCTCGCAAGGATATGGATTAACTGACCTTGTAAAAGACAAAAATGCCGGTCTTGACACAAAAATTAAAGACAGAGTTACTGCTGTAAATAACGCTGTGAATCTGATTGCCATTTCTTTAGACAAGGCAATTTACAACCAGCGTCCGGAATTGAAAACTGCGATGGATGCAGTTGATTCTTTACGATCAACAATTGATATGGAATTAAAACCATTTATCAATAATACTATTCAGGATTAATTTTATTCCGCAAATGCGGAATTCCATACCTTAAATATTAAAATCCGGTTATGAAAATAATCGGATTTTTTTTTTGCATCTCTTGCAAGACTGAACAGAAAGTATTACTTTCGTGATTATACTATTTTCTCATGAAGCATAACTGGACAAAAGCATTATTATCAGCAGTTGCCGTGGCTACAATTTTTTCAGCCTGTAAGCCTGAGCCCGACACAGACACTCCATTTCCACCTGCAGTTTCCCCATCCGTTTTTATGGGTAGCAAAAATCAATTTGTCTATGCAATTGACCCGGTTACCGGTGTAAAAAAATGGGAAACCAATGTAAATTCATCGATAGAATCTTCTCCGGTATTGTACAATGGAACTTTATTTGTAGGGAACAATTCTCCGATTCTTTTCAAGCTTGACCCGAATACCGGTGCAAAAACCCAATCAAAACTAACTTTTCCATTAGGTATTTATACAACCCCCATCGGAATTGCAAACTTTTTGTATGTCACTTCAGGTTCCAGAGTAACTTGCATAGATATTAAGCCGGATACACTTGAATGGTCTTATAATGCTGGCGGGGTTATTAACTCTTCTCCAACTACCAAAGACACTCAGTTGGTATTTGGTTGTGACGATGGCGCTGTTTATATGTTAGATCATCGCACAGGAAACCTGATCTGGAAAACGACACCAATCAGTTCTCAATTTCAATCATCACCTGTAATGGATACCGGCAACATTTATATCGGTGCAAACGACAACAAACTTTATTCTCTGAAAAGAAAAGATGGTTCTGTCTCCTGGTCTTATACCACAGGTTTCCCTGTAAAATCTTCACCACTTGTTTATGGTGGGAATGTGATTTTCGGAAGTGATGACGGATATGTTTACAACCTTGAAAATATAACAGGAACGCCAAGATGGAAAACAAAAACTTTTGATCGTGTTCGTTCTTCTCCTTACCTATATGGCCAGACTATTTATGCAGGAAGTTATGATAAAAGCTTTTATGCTATAAATGCACTGGATGGCACTATCAAATGGGCATTCAAAACAACAGCAATCATCGCATCATCACCAATTGTTTATAATGCGAAAGTTTATTTCGGAGGTTACGATCAGAATTTATACGCTATCGATACTGCAGGAAAAACACTTTGGAAATACGCTATCAACGGTTTGATTGATTGCTCACCATCTGTTGATCCAAACAATTCTGATGGAAACGGTATGAACTCTACAATAAGCGGTGCATCTGCAAACTAAAATAATTATTACTATTTGAAAAAAAAGCGGTTGAAATTTCAGCCGCTTTTTTGTTGCAGTTTTCTAATGTTGCGATTCTAAATACTCCTTTAATGAAGTGCCGATAATTGCATTCCACCCTTCTACAAAATTAGCTTTTGCTAAATCGGGATTATCTTCGGGAAAGCTATCAATGCCTGAATGTGTCAGTTTAACAGTTGTTTTATCTTTAGATTCACTACTAAGCTCAAAAGAAACAACTGAAGTACCGGCATATCCTTCATAGCGCCAGCTGTAGCTTAGTTTTTGTTGTGGAATAACATCAGTCACCTCACAGATATGTTGATATTGAATTCCGCTATCCGGACCAGCGGTGAAGGAAAAGACGAACCCTTTTTCCGCTTTGAATTCAGCAAGGTCGAAATACCATTTTTTCATTTCATCCTTATCAGTCAATGCTGTCCAGACTTTTGATACCGGACCATTGAAAGTCCATTCCAAAACAATAGCTTGATTATCCATAAAATTGATTTTAAAATTCAAATTACTAAAGTTTAAAAATCAGTTCCATTAAACAATCCTAAAAAAAACATTTACATAAAAAAGCCCTGACTAATCCAGTCAGGGCTTTTAGTTGAATTTATAATCGTTGTTAGTTCAATTTAACTTCACCGGTTTTATCCAGCTCCACCATTTCATAACCCAAGGCTTTCATACGGTCCCAAAGCTTAGCTTTATCACCAACCAAAAGGATATTTAGATTTTCCGTAGAAGGAACATTGTTTTTTGCAAAGCTTCTGGCCTCATCAACACTCATTGCATTCAGCAGAGCAGCCTGGTCAGCCGGATAGGTAGAAGTCAGGTTATAAGTCATCAATCGGGAAAGGAATGATGCTTTTTGACCTCCGGATTCATATTTTCTTGCCTCACTTTGTCCGATAGAACTTTTGGTAAAAGCCAGTTCTTCAGCACTCATTCCACTTCCTTTATATTCGTTCATTATACGGATTACATCGCGCAAAGCTGAGTCAGTCGCATTCGCTTTGATACCCGCACTAAAGGTAAAATCTCCAGAATACTGATCACCATTAAAGGCAGAACGCGCACCATAAGTCCAGCCTTTATCTTCACGCAGGTAAAGGTTCAGGCGACTGTTGAATGCACCACCAAAAGGATAGTTCACGACTGTTGCTTTATAGAAATCACCCAAAGCATTGTATTTCAAATTGGTTACATACCCTACCCTGAATTCTGTTTGCGCAGCATTAGGAATATCGATGAAATAAATTTTTGTTGCTGATGCTTTTGGTGCATCCAGAACTACAGGAATACTAACCGGATTTTTTGGCAATTGCTCCATAAATTTCAAATCGCCGATAATGTCTTTACTGTCTACATTACCCACCACAACAACTTTTGCTTCGTTTGAAGAAAAATTATCGGTGTAATATTTCTGAATGTCAGCCAGCTGAATATTGGCAACCGTAGCTTCCGTACCGGTAGAGGTCCAGCCCAATACATTTTGTTTGCCATACATGATTTTATCAAAAACAGTAGAAGCCACATAGCTTGGCTGGTTCATCGCATTTTTGATGCTTTCAATACTGCGGTTTTTGCGGGAATTAAACGTTGCTTCTTTAAATTCTGTTCTCAGCATACGTTCTTCCAGCAATGCCAGTGTTGGTTTCAGGTTCTTTCTCAATGCTTTTACATTGATACCTATTGCGTCCATATCTGCATAAACATTGATGCTGCTACCCAGTTTTTGCAAAGCTGTGGTAAACGCTTCCGCAGTATAGTTTTTAGTATCCTCATTCATCATGGTAGCAAAAAGATTAGCCAAACCTGATTTTGAAGGATTTACAGCATCCGTCAGAATACCGCCTTTCAACTCGATATTGATATTTACAACCGGCATTTCAGCTTCCTTCGTACCGATGATACGGCCATTATTGCTCAGCTTTTCTTCCCACAATTTGGGCACATTTACTTTTGGATTAGCACCACTTCCCGGCACTTTGGAACGATCAAAAACATCTACTGCTTTATTGTACTTCAAAGATGCATAACCATAATTTGGTGCTACGTATTTTGTTGTATCAACCGTATAGTTGTCGGAAGCAGCTTTATTATCTTCCTGACCTTTGGTTAAAACACTAACAATGACGGCATTTTTTCCTTTGATGTATTGATTATACACACGCATTACATCTTCTTTCGTCACCGATGCATAACGCTTCAAATCCTGGCCGATAAAATTCGCGTTGCCGGTGTAGGTTTGATAAGCCGCCAGCTGCGATACCTTGTTAGAAACGCTTTCCAGGCTATAGATGGTTTGAGATTCAGCCTGATTTTTGAATTTACTGATTTCATCGTCTGTAGCGCCACGTTGTTCAAACTCCACAAAAGCATCACGCACCATTTTCTCCAGATCTGCTAATTTCTGACCGGGGAAAGGAGTGATGGAAACGGTAAATTCACCGGACAATTCTGTCGTGCTGTTATACATCGAAACATTAACCGCTTTTTGCGTTTTCACCAGGTTTTTGTACAGGATAGAGTTGTTGCCCTGACCCAGTATTTCAGCCAGGCAATCCAAAGGAGCCTCGTCTTTGCTGTATTGAGGTACAGTCGGGAAAACCATTCTCAGCATCGGAACCTTTGCATAATTGTCCATCATAGAGATGTAACGGTTTTGCTCAAGTACAGGTGCCGCAAGCTTTACCGGCTGCACGTCCGGGCCTTTAGGAATAGCACCAAAATATTGTTCTGCCAGTTTCAACACGTCAGCGGTTTTTACATCACCACCAACAGTAAGCACCGCATTGTTCGGGCCATACCAACGCAGGAAGAAGTTTTTCAAATCTTCCACATTCACGCGGTTCAGGTCTTCGATATAACCAATGGTCAACCAGGAATAAGGATGACCGTAAGGATACAGATTTTTGGCAGCCACCTCGCCAACCAGGCCATAAGGGCGGTTGTCGTAGTTCTGACCACGCTCGTTTTTCACGGTTGCACGCTGTACTTCAAATTTCTTTTGGGTAACGGCATTCAGCAAGAAGCCCATACGGTCAGCTTCCAGCCACAGCATTTTTTCCAGCTGATTGTTCGGTACCGTTTCGAAGTAATTGGTACGGTCGCGGTTGGTGGTTCCGTTCAGGGTTCCACCGGCTTCGGTGATCAGTTTAAAATGTTGTTCGTCCGCCACATTATCCGAACCCTGGAACATCATATGCTCGAAGAAATGCGCGAAACCGGATTTGCCGATTTGCTCGCGTGCCGAACCCACATGGTACGTCACATCAACGTGTACAATCGGGTCGGAATGATCTTCGTGAATAATCACCGTAAGGCCATTTGGCAGTTTATATTTTTCATAAGGGATAATCACTTCCTCGCCTTTGGCAGTCACTTTTTCCACCAGTTTTGCCTGCGCAAAAATCATTGAAGGCATAACCAATGCAAGACTGGCCAGGGATAATACTTTTACAAATTGCTTCATTTGTTTTCTTTAAAAATAATTGAACGAAATAAGGACGTGAAGGTAACTGAAAATAAGAAAGGAGAAAAGGGGAAAATGGGGGGAGAAATGAATGTTTAATGTTTAATCTTGAATGTATTGTTTTATTCTTTGGTAGTCTTTTTCGAACTTGTCGAAATCCTCGCCAATATTTAAAAATTTGTATCGAAGCAAGTTTTTCAAATTGCTGTCATTCAATTTTTCAGCAATAGTGTACAGTTGATCTAACTCATAATATTGATACTTTTTTGAAGAAAATACTTCTGATAAATAAAAGTGGTAGAGTTTTTCGAAATTGCCTTTATCATTATTAAGTAAATAATGTAATGCAAAAATATTATTGTATTCAAGCACCTGAAAAGCAATATCCTCTATTAAAGATGAATCATATTGCAGATCTTTAAACAGATTTCTGCAAAAAGAAGGGTCAAGTTGTTTTCTCTTTTGCAAAGCATAAACCCAGATTTTATTTAAGACATTTTCATAATAATATTTGAAGTTTGACTGACTTTTCCGTTCCAACATTTCATCTGCCAGGATATCATAAGTGTATAAATCAGCTCCTTCGCATCCTTGAACCCTCAACAGTATCTGCTGGATTTTAAATTCTCTTTTAAATGCACTGAAGAAGTCCTTGTTTATTGAATCGCTTTTTAAATAATCAACCCAAATAAACATACGAATGATATCAGTATCGCTAGATTCTAATTTTTTTAATTCTAATTGAGTTAATAAAGGCTTTAATTCCTGAAAATAAAGATAATTATCGTGCGCAGATGGCATAATATCTTCTTTTAGAATGTCTGGTGGTAATTCAAGAGTCATACCCTCCTCTTCATCACCCAGTTTATTAATACTGATTATTTTTTGAATCAATTTGTCTTTATCACTTTGGGCCTTCAATTGACCAAATCCCAATAGCAAAAATAGCAAAGTAAGATATTTCATAGAAATTCTATATTACATCCCCTTCATCTTCATGCTTCGGCTGAACTTTATCTGAGCCGGAATGAATTGAACGGTTTCCAATTAACAAGTTGATTATACAAACAATAAGTACAAAAACAGAAACGGGTAGAAAAATTTTAGAAAGTTCACCATCTAAGCCGTTTTTTTTACAAATCAGAACAGACCCTAATACAAAAGCCGAATAAAAATATATTGCGCCATAATATTTTTTGTGTGTGGTAAGAATTCGTTGAAGAACGCTATTAATAAAAAACAAACCGCTGACAAATAGCATCAATAAACCGAATAACATACCGCCAACTTTTATATCGCCACCTACAGGAACTCCATATGACTTTTGTACTATTATACTGAAGAATGCTAACAGAACAATTCTTTTCATAATGCACAATTTTAAGTTCTACACCAGCTCCAGCAACACCACATACTCAGGC
>DLGS01000265.1 GCA_002482815.1 Bacteroidetes bacterium UBA7688 | reverse complement strand
GTGCTGAGTGCGGCTTTTATGACGTATTTCTACAGTGTGACAAAAGTAAAACAGCGTCCGCTTCCTTATTATGGAGAAGGGGAGCATAAAGTTCGTCCGTTTTCCTTTATCAATCAGGAAGGACAAGTGGTGACGAATAAGAATACCGAAGGGAAGATTTATGTGGCTGAATACTTTTTTGCTACGTGTCAGGGAATTTGCCCAAAGATGAACGAAAATTTAAATAAGGTTTATCAGCAGTTTAAAGGAAATCCTGATGTGCTTTTTCTTTCACACACGGTCGATCCGGAAGAAGATTCATCTGCGGCACTAAAAGCTTATGGATTGCAATTTGAAGCGGATCCGAAACAATGGATGTTTTTGACGGGTGATAAAAAAGCGCTATACGATCAGGCGCGTTACAGTTATCTGATCAATGCAGAGGATACAAACACCGGTACTACAATTGATAAAGATTTTATACATGATAATCATTTCGTATTGGTAGACCAAAATGGCAGGCTTCGTGGAGTTTATGATGGCCTTTTGCCAAATGAAATGAGTCGTCTTGTCGGAGATATTAATATTTTATTGAAATCGAAATAGCATTTAAGTAATTTTTTGAAAGGTTTAACACTTGTCATCCTGTGTTCTTTATCTAATAAAAATTTGCTGATTTAATAGCTATTCTATACATTTGCAATCCCTTTGCGGGAATTTCAACGCGCGTGCACATTATTTTTAGAGGAAATTATTGTTAATGTCAGACTGTCCTGTCTGGTAGGAAGATGCCTACCGGTTGGGCATTTGCTGCATTTATATACATCGTAAAAAGGAGTTTTTATATACTATGGCTACTACAAAAAAAAGAACGGCTACAGGTCGTGTCAATTTCGGTAAAATCCACGATGTGGCTGATACCCCGGACCTACTCGGTATTCAACTTCAATCATTCCAGGACTTCTTCCAGCTCGAAACAACGCCCGATAAGCGTGACAACGAGGGATTGTTCCGTGTGTTTAAGGAGAATTTCCCGATTACCGACACCCGAAACATCTTCGTTCTTGAGTTCCTGGATTACTTCATCGACCCGCCACGTTACACTATCGAAGAGTGTATGGAGCGCGGTCTTACTTATTCAGTTCCGCTGAAAGCGAAACTGAAATTAAGTTGTAATGATGAAGAGCACGTTGATTTCGAAACAATCGTTCAGGATGTGTTTTTGGGAAATATCCCTTACATGACCCCTCGCGGTACTTTCGTGATTAATGGTGCAGAACGTGTTGTTGTTTCTCAATTGCATCGTTCGCCAGGTGTATTCTTTGGCCAGAGCACTCACCCTAATGGTACAAAAATCTACTCTGCCCGTGTTATTCCTTTCAAAGGAGCGTGGATGGAGTTTGCTACGGACATCAATAATGTGATGTACGCCTATATCGATCGTAAGAAAAAATTCCCTGTTACCACTTTGTTGCGTTCTATTGGTTACGAAACCGATAAAGACATCTTGCAATTGTTTGGTATGGCAGATGAAGTAAAAGCAGATCGTAAATCGCTTGAAGCTAATCTTGGCCGTCGTTTGGCAGCCCGTGTATTGCGCAGCTGGACTGAAGATTTCGTGGATGAGGACACCGGTGAAGTAGTTTCTATCGAGCGTAACGAGGTTATCCTTGAGCGCGACAATATTTTGAGCGAAGCGTCTATCGATATGATTATCGAAATGAAAATCGCTACAGTTTTTGTTCAAAAAGAAGAGGTAAGTGGTGATTATTCCATCATTTACAACACTTTAAATAAAGATACTTCGAATTCAGAATTGGAAGCCGTTCAACATATCTACCGCCAGTTGCGTGGTAGTGATGCTCCGGATGATGAGACTGCGCGTGGTATCATTGAAAAACTGTTCTTCTCTGACAAACGTTATGATTTAGGTGAAGTTGGTCGTTACAAAATCAACCGTCGCCTTGGTCTTGACATCAGCGGAAACAAAAAAGTGCTTTCTAAAGAAGATATCATTACCATCATCAAATATCTTGTACGCCTGACCAATGGTAAAGCTGAGGTTGATGATATTGATCACTTGAGCAATCGTCGTGTGCGTACAGTTGGTGAGCAATTGTTTGCACAGTTCGGAGTTGGTCTTGCCCGTATGGCACGTACTATCCGCGAGCGTATGAATGTTCGTGATAATGAGGTGTTTACGCCAATTGATCTGATCAATGCACGTACACTTTCTTCTGTTATTAATTCATTCTTTGGTACATCTCAGTTATCACAATTCCTTGACCAAACCAACCCATTGTCAGAAATTACGCACAAACGTCGTATTTCAGCTCTGGGTCCGGGTGGTTTGAGCAGAGAGCGCGCGGGCTTTGAGGTTCGTGACGTTCACTATTCTCACTATGGTCGTCTTTGTACGATTGAAACACCGGAAGGACCAAACATTGGTTTGATTTCTACGCTTTGCGTACATGCCAAAATCAATGATATGGGCTTCATCGAAACACCTTACCGTAAAGTAAAAGACGGTAAAGTTGATATGAAGAGCTACCAGTTCCTGAGTGCAGAAGAGGAAGATCTGATGAAGATCGCCCAGGCGAATATGCCTTTGGATGAAAAAGGACATTTCGTTGACGAAAAAATTATCTCCCGCCAGACTGGTGATTTCCCGATACTTGACCCGAACGAAGTTGAATTTATGGATGTGGCGCCCAACCAGATTGTTGGTTTGTCCGCATCATTGATTCCGTTCCTCGAGCATGATGATGCCAACCGTGCCCTGATGGG
>DLGS01000450.1 GCA_002482815.1 Bacteroidetes bacterium UBA7688 | reverse complement strand
TATCCGGAAGTGCGCATCATTGTTGAGTCTTCTCCGGATCGGTGTTATTCGGATGAAGAGTATAAGGCTGAAAGTATTAAGGTGGTATCCGATATGAGTCAATGTGATGTTTTGATTGGTATCAAGGAAGTTCCAAAGGAAGAATTAATAGCAGGCAAAACCTACTTTTTCTTTTCTCACACCAAAAAGATGCAACCTTATAATAAGCCTTTAATGCAGGCCCTGATTCAAAAGAAAATCCGGATGATAGACTATGAATGTCTAACACATATTGATGGTCAACGTATATTGGGATTTGGATTTTTTGCAGGAGTGGTAGGTGCACATAATGGTATATTGACTTATGGTAAAAAACATGGGCTGTATGATTTGCCTAAAGCAAATGAAATTAACAGTTACGCTGAATTGCTTTCCTTTTATGATCAATTGAAGCTGCCGAATTTTAAAATTGTTGTTACCGGTTCGGGTAAGGTAACTTCCGGTATTCTTGAAATTATGTCTCATCTTGATATTCAATCTATTGAGCCGGGAGATTTTATGGAAAACGACTACCAATATCCTGTTTACACACAGCTTAAAGGTAGTTTCCTGTACCAGAATAAAGAAACAAAAACATATAACCGCGAAGATTTTCATAAAAATCCGGATAAATACGAAAGCCTGTTCCAGCAGTATATTCCTTTTACAGATATGCTCATTAATGGCATTTATTGGGATAAAAAAATTCCCCGCTTATTCGAAAAAGAAGATGTTTTGCGTAATGATTTCAGGATTAGTGTGATTGCTGATGTAACCTGTGATCCTGACGGTTCTGTACCTGTAAATGTAGGGGCTTCTACTATAGCTGATCCGGTGTATGGAATAGAAAAGAAAACACTGCAAAAAGTTGCTCCTTTTCTTAACACAAATGAGGTTATCGATATAATGGCGGTGGATAATTTGCCCAATGAGTTGCCAAGAGACGCTTCCAAATATTTTGGTGCCCATTTTGAGAAATATGTTCTGGATTCGTTGTTAGAAGGCTATGATAGCGACCTTATTCATAGGGCAACAATATGTTCCGATGGCAAATTGATGCCAAGATATGAGTATATGAAGGATTATGCCTATTAAAAGTTTTTTTGAAGTCGCTTTAAACTTTGTTTTCTGCTGCAGGTCTTAGGTTTGTATTTAATGATAAAGACATTTTTTTTAACACACAAAAACTACAGTTATGAAAAGTAAATTCTTTTTAGCGGCATTCGCTTTATTTATGGTAATGGCCAACTTTGCAAACGCTCAGGGTCGTGGTCATCACAACAGAGGTAATCGCGGTTATGGCAATAACCAATATAATAATGGTCAGTACAACAATGGCCGGTATAATAATGGTAATTGCAACAATAACAATGCTTATTATAACAATGCCAATTGCGGAAATAATGGTGGTGGATATGGAAATGGATACGGTCGCGGAAGACGTGTTTACCGCCGTCCCGCCAACTTTTGCCAGCCTGCTCCGGTGGTCGTGTATACACAGCCTCCTGTTTATGTTCCACGTCCGCGTATTTATGGTCGTCCCCGTGTGAACATTAATATTGGTTTCTAATAGGGAATAATTCTTGAAAATAGCCTCAGTATTGCATCTGAGGCTATTTTTTTGCCCAGTTTACTTATGTAAACTTTAGGGAAAGTGATATAGAAGAATCGGGTTTGAGCACTTATATTTGTGGCAACGCTTTGAAAAGACTTTTTAAAATACTGCGGAATATTTTTCTGACGCTTATTGCGCTCATCATCCTTGTGTTGGTGCTGATCAATATGAGTTCTGTACAAACCTATCTGGCACAGCGTGCAACAAAGGTTTTGTCCGAAAAATTAAAGACAAACGTATGGGTTTCCAACGTTCGTATCAATCTGCTCAATAATGTTTTGCTTGAAGGACTTTATATCGAAGACCAACATAAAGATACCTTAGCTTACATTGGGAAAGCACAAATCAGAGTTACCGATTGGTTCTTCCTGAAAAGCACTACACCAGTTATACATTACATCGGGCTCACAGATGCCTATATCCGCCTGAACAGAACGGATTCTTCTAATCTGTGGAATTATGCTTTTATTGAAGATGCTTTTTCTGACGGAACAAAAAAGAAGAAAAAGACAAACACTCCTCAGGAGTTTGAGTTGGATCTCGAAACATTGTTGCTGAACAATGTACGTTTTCATATGGACGACGCATGGGGTGGTTATGATTATGATATTGATATCGGGAGCTTTGCAACCAATGTAGATGATATCAATTTTAAGAAAAAAACCATTGAAATAAACAATATCCGAATGGATATGTCCTCTATTCGTTTGCGTGATTATGTTGGAGGAAAACCTCCTTCCGCAAAGTCTACAGTTCAGGTGATTGATACAACACCCTTTAATCCTGACAAATGGAAAGTCAACATTGCAGACGTAAAATTCAGCGATTGCCATTTTGCCTTTGTTTCAAAATCAGAACAAGCTTATCCCAATGAATTTGACCCAGAGCATATTGATATTAAAGAACTGAATAGTGAAATAAAGTATTTGAAAATTGTAGGAGATACACTCAAAGCAAAAATCAATCATTTTAGCGCAAAAGAACGTAGTGGATTTATTGTCAAAGAACTGCAAAGCGAAGTTAGTGTTTCGCCTATTGCGTCTGTCTGCAATGAATTATACCTGGAGACCAACAACAGTAAAATCGGTGATTATTATGCTATGCACTATGATCGCTTCCCTGATTTTCTGGATTATATCGCTAAAGTAAAGATGGTCGCGCGTTTGAAAAAGTCTACAGTGGATGCAAGAGATGTGGCTTATTTTGCTCCCCAGCTGCGCGAGCTTCCTTTGACGATGGTTAAAGCATCCGGAGAGGCGGTTGGTACGGTGGATTATCTGGTGGCGAAAGATTTAAACCTTAGTGATGGTTTCAGTACCGTGAAAGGAGATTTAACCGTCATTGGTTTGCCGGACGTGGATATGACGGTGTTTGATTTTCAAAAAGGAGAAATTTTTACAACCGGAAGTTCAGTACTAAAGTATGCACCTGCATTAAAAGACAATCCCAATATCAATTTGAACGCCCTTGATTTTGCCTACTTTAATGGAAGCTTCAAAGGACTATTATCAGATTTTGCTACAAAGGGAACTTTTAAAACCAACCTTGGTGGAATTGTTGCTGACATTAAAATGAAATTACCGGCCAAACAGCAGCCCACTTATTCCGGTTCTATCAGTTCGCAGTCATTCAATATTGGATTACTATTCCGACAACCGGCTTTGGGTACAACAACATTTAATGCCAAATTGGAAGGCGCCAGTTTTGACTTGAATGGTATTAAAATTAAAGCAGCGTCAACCTTCAAAGATTTTACATTTAATGGGTATACCTACAAGGATATTGTTGCAGACGGAACATTTGACAACAAAAAATTTGATGGTAAATTATTGATGAACGACTCCAATATCGCATTGGGTTTTTATGGAAGTATTGATTTAAGCCAACAGGACCTGGTGATTAATGCTACAGCAAACTTATTGAATAGTAATTTGCAGGCTTTAAATTTTGCGAATGTGCCAACTACACTTTCTGCTGATTTCGATTTGAATTGTTCCGGAAAAACCATTGACGATTTTATTGGTGCTGCCAAATTGTATAATATAAACCTGGTAAGGAACGCAAAAAGGCTTGACTTTGATTCAATCAATATCAAATCTTATATGGATCTTTCCGAAAAGCATATTGACATTGAAAGTAATTTGCTCAGCGCAAAAGTAAATGGCCGTTTTCTATTGACGGAAATACCTAATTCAATGCAGTATTTCTTAAGTCGCTATTTGCCAAACTATATTAAAGGTTCTGGTAAAATTGCAGCAGACCAGGATGTGAATTTTTTAATCAATACACACCAGGTGAATGATCTGATTGCAGCTTTCAGCAAAGACATCAGTGGATTTGACAGTTCAAGCGTCAAAGGAAATCTGAATACGATTAATCAGACTTTGACAATAGATGCTTATGTGCCTTATGGTAAAATAAGTTCCCTGAAACTATATAATGCAACCCTAAATGGAAAAGGGGATTACAATAAGTTGAAATTGAACAGCTCCATGCAGCAATTCATTGTCGGGAAAAATCTTCTGAACACTTCTTTGGCATTGGAGGCTTCTGTGGGCAATGATTCATTGAATTATACCATTGTTACAAAATCTGATGAGCAATATGGAACAGCCAAATTGAGTGGAACAGCTTTTGCCAAAAATGATTCGCTCTATATGAGTCTCTTACCTTCAGAATTTTACATTAATAATGCGAAATGGGAAATTCCTTCGGGGAACCAAATTGTCTACGCAACCAAATATTTGTTCATTGACAAACTGAAAATGACTTCAGGCTTGCAGGAAATTAATTTCAACAGTGAAAATACAGGCACAACACCGGCTCTCGTTATTCGTTCCGCCAATATTGATATCGGGCAACTGGCCAGTCTTACACCCATTGCCAGCTATCAACCGGATGGACGAATCGGTGGAACAGTGCGAATTGAAGAATTATTCGGTACCCAAACTGTAGTCGCAGATATGGACGCTACCGGTATGAAATTTGGATTGGATACCCTGGGCTCTGTAAAAATAAAAGGAGTTTATGATGCGGCTAAGCAATTGGTTTCGCTGGAAAAACCGAGTGGAATTTTTAATGACAAATTTTCTTTGACAACAGAAGGTAATATTTCTTTTGATAAAAAGAACAAAGATCAGATTGATGGTAAAATAAGCATTGCCAATTTTCCTGTTAAGTTGCTAAGTCCTTTCCTGAAAGGGTACGCCAGCAAATTGAGTGGTATAATAGAAGGTGATGTCGAGCTGAAAGGAACGATGGATAATCCTAAGCTTGACGGTGCACTTAACCTGGTGAATGTTACAGCGAAAGTAGATTATACCGGGGCATTTTATACCATTCCAAAAGGAGTTGTAAAAGTGGAGAATGAAACGCTGACATTGGATAATATTGAACTGTTGGATGTTTATCGAAATAAGGCCAATGCCACAGGTTATGTGCGTTTTGATGTACTTAGCAATCCGAATATGAATATACGACTGCGAACAAATCAGTTTGAAGTTGTTAATCTGCGCGATTACGAAAATGAACTCTTCTACGGCCATGTAATTGCTAAGACTGAATTCACTATTGCCGGTACTATCAGTGATATGCGGATGACAATCAATGCAACGCCAACTCAGAAATCAAGTCTTTTTATACCTTATAATGAAGCAGGAGATATCAGCAGCAGCACTTATATTACCTTCAAGTCCTACGAAAAAGTGCAGCCAGCCCGTGTCAAAAAAGTAAAAGACAAATTGAGTGTACGGATATCTGCAGTGTTAAATCCCTTGATTGATGTAAGCCTGGTCTTGGATCCAACCACAGGTGATATTATAAATGCTACCGGAACAGGAAATTTATCAATTAATGTACCGGCCAATGATGATTACTCTATGTTTGGTACTTACAATATCGATAGAGGGAGTTATACTTTTACCTTCCGACAGGTGTTGAGTAAAACATTTAATATTAATTCGGGCAGTGCTATTGTTTTCGGCGGAAATATTTCCAATACACGGCTGAACGTAAATGCCACCTATCCCACTCGTGCAAGACTGTATGATTTACTTGATAAAAATGAATTGTCCCAGATAGATAATGGTTCGGGTGAAATGACAGATGCTCAGACCAGTCAGATTGTGAATATTCAGCTCAGAATGCAGGGTACGCTCGCCAATCCGGATTTAAGCTATCAGATAGAACTTCCTGAAAAAAGATCTCTGGGTACTATTGGTTATGCAAAACTGGAAAGAATTAATAACAGCGATAAAAGCAAATTGACTGAGCAGGTTGGCTCCCTGCTATTGCTGGGTTCCTTTATTCCTTCGCAAGGCATTACCAGCACGCTGGCTGTAACTGGCGCAAAAAATACCCTTGGCGAAACCATTGCCAGTCAGGCATCTCCTGTGCTTACCAGTGCTCTGAACAAGTTGTTGGGCGATCAGAAATTACAGGTGCTGGTACAATATAAAAGTGTTGGTCAGGATGCTGTGAATGGCAATGCAACTGCAGCATCCAATGCAGCCGACAGCAGAAATCAGGTGAAATTTGGTATCGGTAAAAATTATTTTAATGATAGATTGAAGCTGCAGTTTGGAAGTTCATACGACTGGGGTAGACCAACTTCTGCGAATTCAAATACAAGCAATTTTAATCTTGCAGGAGACTTCAGGGCACAGTATTTACTGACAGCTGATGGAGGCATCAGTTTGTTGGGTTTCAGGGCAAGTAATTATGACTTATTTTATGGAAAAAATGTTGAACGTAACGGTTTAGGTATAAGCTTCCGAAAAAGTTTTGACAACTTTTACGAATTTATTCATTCCAAAAAAAGAATTCAGAGGGAACAGGCCGAAAAAGCCAATGGTATAAAACCATAATCCATTACTGAGGAATCATATTCAGATAAGTTTGTGCAGCAGTTTCTGTTGGTTTCGAATCCCTGGCAATAATTAAATATTGCTTTGCTAGTTTGTAATTTTTGATGTCAAAGAATAAAATTCCCGCCGTCAAATTTGTGATATAATCATTTGGGTAGGCCTTCAGGCATTGCTCAATTATTTTATAAGAAGTCTCTCTTTTATTTGTAGCCAGTTTTGCAAAGGCGATCATCGCAAACATTGGGGGTACATTTATAGGATGATTTAAATCAAATCTTATCTGATTTAAGTATTTATCAAAAAGGGAATCTGCCAGCAAATAATTTGAATTTTGAAATGCGGTATATCCTTTGAACAGGTATTTCAAAGTGTCTTTTGTAATATACGTAGCCACTCTGTTCCCGATATTAATTGTATGGTAGGTAAGTGGATTTGGAAAACAGTTTTCAAGATATTTTGGTTCGAGGAAAATATTACTGTAAATAGTATAAGTGCCTTTTGCTCCGAAACCCGATTTTTCTCCAAGCATTTCAAAACCCAATTTTAAACCCGGATATCTTCTTTTTACGTAGAAATTAGAAAATGTATAAGCATTGGTAGCGATAATAATACTGTCTTTTGCTTGTTCAACCGGTTCGTTTTTAACCAGCCAATCTATAGCTTCTTTAACAGAAATCTGCCAGTAGTCTGCATCATAATCTCCATAGGCTTTGTCATATCCACCAACTATTTCATTATAGTAGGCATATTCATATGGATTGTTTTCCATGCACCATTTAACTGGTCTGATAAATCCGGTCAGCATCAGTCCCAACGCAATGTATTGATAAAGCGGTTTTGAAAAATATTCAAATATCATTGCTATTCCCAAACTACAAGTTATTACAATAGAAGGGTAGATAAATAACAAATGTCTCCAGGAATTATAAAGAGGCATTTTGGAATAAATTGAAAAGATAACAGGAAAGATGCCACTGATTAGTAATAATAAAATTGCGTTTTTGTGTGCAATTTTTTTCCAGTTTGCGATTAAAATGATGAATCCTGCAAGCAGCAAAACCTGAGTAGCAACAGGTATTGTAATTGACATCATCCTGAGTAAATAGCCCTTTGGTAATTCCAGTGAATTCACATATTCACCATCATAGCAAAAGGATATTTTTTGGGGAAATTCTTTGACTACGTTAATCGTTTTGATAATGTTTTGGGAAGGATTTTGAAGAACAAAGGGCCAAAGTAAAATCATAAATATGAATGCTGCAATAAGAACTCCTGCGAGCCTCGGCAACCACTGTCTGGCACTTTTTAGAATTGATTTATCCTTGTAGAATTCCAGGAAAGCATATAGGCCTATAAAACCAATCATAAGAATGCCTCCAATGCGGATGCTTAACAAAAACCATAGACTGAAAAACAACCCAAATAGTGTTTTCCAGTCAGGCTTCGGTAATCGTTCAAAAAATAAAATGGAAAAATAAATACAAGCTATATAGGCAGACATAAAAGGTATGTCTTTGGTGTTGAAGATGGCAAGCCCGTACAATATTGGTGTGAGATATAACAGCCAGATTGTTATTAAAGCGGCTTTATAATCTTTAAGTTTTTTTGCAATCAAACCTGAAAATAACAACCCAAGCACTGCTACAAGCTGATTAAGTATATGACGGGTATTGTATTCATAATGATCCCCGATAAGACTGGTAATGCCTGATGCAAAATATTCGAATCCGCTACCATAGTAAGGAAGTGTTGGTGGTAAATTGAGCCCGTCATTATGGCTGGGATGTAAAAAAGTTGTATCCTTTCCTCCACTTGTATAATAGGCTATGTTAGCTTTTCCATAGATATTCATATCCATTTCATCACTATTGAAACCACTTTCGTAGCCTGAAATGAATAAAATGCCTAACATCAATAGTAAGGAACCATAAAAAATTTTTCGAAGCAGGGATTCGTTAGTTGGGGTAAACACCGTGTTTTCAACCGGTGTGATGGTTTGGTTTAATTTCTTGGTCATTTCAAAGGGTTTTTTTTAATCGCTGGGCAAGATACTATTTTAAATGATTTATAAATAGTAGGATTAGAATTTATTGAACACATAACAAAACAGCCATAACCTTTTTGAGGTTATGGCTGCATGCTTATTAAATACTAAACTGCCCTATCGACCTGATATTTTGGTTACCCTTTGCTGGTTAATTAATTTGTCATTATCAGAAATAATAAACAAGTATATTCCGTCAGGATAATTACTTAAATCGACCATTTTGCTGTTTTTCTGCACCAGTATTGTTTTTCCGGTCATATCTTTTACTTCAATATTGATGGCAATGGGACTTTCAACTGTTACATTGCCATTGGTTGGATTCGGATACAAACGGATTTGATTATCAGTTGCAGAGATTTCGTCCAGACTTAAAGATTCATCCAGTATTTCAATTGGATTTGACATTCCTTTACAGCCGTTTACATCTTCTACATATACTTTGTATAATCCTTTTTTAGTCAGATTTACAGTTGAAGTTCTGCTAACAGTATCTGTTCCGTTTCTTACCCAGATATAGCCGGAGTATGGACTTGAAGTACTGAGTACCAAGCCGCTTTTTGAAATGGTTGGTGTTGGCCCCGGCAAAATTGTAACATCTACTAAGGAAGAAACACTTACGCACCCTTCTGCAGATCTCACTTTTACCTGATATTTGCCCGGTGTTTTCACCAGTTGATTGCTATCGGTCATTCCAACAACTGTCGTTCCGTTTCTGGTCCATTCATAAGCAAACAATCCTGATGTTGCTTTTAAAAGGACGCCATCGTTTTCGCAGGCTGTTGTTCCGCCAGGAATTTTGATAACTGCAGCAGGTAAAGGATTTACTTTGATGAATACTGTACGGGAAAGTGCTGGGCAGAATGAACTTCCATCAAAAGCACGAATCTGATAGTAGCCAGTTGTATTGATTAAAATTGAATTGCCGGTAGCGCCAGCAATCGGGCTGTTATTTTTACTCCATTGATAAGTTATACCAGGTTTGCTGGCAGTTCCGAAAAGTGTAATGGATTTTCCTTCACAAATAATACTATCTGCAGGTGTTGAAATGGAAACTGCATAACCCGGATCATTTATTTTCAAAATCACTTCATTAGAATAAGCAGGACAAGGAGCAACCGATGAACTGGCTTTTACCATATACGTTCCTGCTTCCGTAATACCGATATCGCTGAATTTCCATCCCGGAATAACAACACTGTCCTTCATCCAGTCGTAAGTGGTACCGGAGAAATTTGTAGCATTGAATTTTACCGTATCGCCAAGGCAAAATGTTGCCGGACTGGTAGATGGACTAATACTGATTGGCGGATGAGCGTTCAATTGTGGCAAAACAAAAACCGGACTGAATGAACTGTCTCCTGTATTGGTGCAAACTACAACAAATCGATACTCATAACCTCCAAGTGTATCCGAGCTTAAAGTTTCACTGGTAGCACCCAGAACATTATTCCAGGAAATTGGAGAGCTAAGATCTCTTCTTTGCCATTGATATTTGATACCCTGAACAAATGTCGGTGTTGCGCCGCTTGCATTAAGAGTAACCAGAGATTTTGGGCAAGTTCCTGCTCCTGACGGCATTGTGCTAGTAATCGTTCCTGCATCCGGTTTGCCGTTGCAAGGTCTGAATTGAACACCAATGTCGTCAATACTCAAATACCATGGTACTGAAGTTGCGTTACAATATATGCCAAAATAGAATGTCCCTGTTGCCGGGGCAATAATTGTGTCGGTATATTGCTGATAAGTTGTATTGATAGGTGTGGTCAACATTTTCAGACTGGTTGTCATACCAGCAGCAGTGGCATCTGTTCCCATCTTTACGCCTAATGTGTTCCATCCGGTATACCCATCTGTAATGTACCAGAACGAAATGATGTATTGGTAGCCCGCTTTCAGGTTCATTGGTGGTGAGAATAAATAATCATTACATCCCCATCTGAAAGAAGCAAATTTGCTGCCGCCTGGAGTATGGTTTGTTCTGAAGTATGTTGCTAAAGGTGCAGTGTAGGTTTGTACCAAGGTGCCTGTTG
>DLGS01000070.1 GCA_002482815.1 Bacteroidetes bacterium UBA7688 | reverse complement strand
CCGGTAATTTCATGAAATTACCGGCTCTGCCTTGCAAAAAGAAATTCCCGGCCTCAAAGAAGTCAATGCTGTGGATGCAGCCGGTGTGCATCCTTTGTTGCTGGCTATCGGCAGTGAACGATATACCCCTTATGCACAGACCAAACAACCTGCAGAATTACTGACAATTGCCAATCACGTGTTAGGGACAGGGCAATTAAGCCTTGCGAAATTTCTGTTTATCACCGCCGACGACCAAAACAAGGTATCAACTCACCATATTGCCGATTACTTCCACTTTGTATTGGAAAGGATAGACTGGCGACGCGACGTTCATTTCCATACCCAAACTACAATGGACACGCTTGATTATTCGGGTACGGGACTGAACACCGGCAGTAAAGTTGTTTTTGCGGCTTATGGCGAAAAACGAAGAACACTTGGCACTCAGATACCCTCCTTTTTAAATGCATTCTCCTTCATAAAATCCGCTGCTATAGCCATTCCCGGTGTCCTCGCAGTGCAATTGTCTTCATTCGAAAACTATGAACAAGCTAACAAGGAGATTGAACAGCTGCAGCAGGAATTAAATCACTATCAGGAAGAGTTGAAGGAGTTTGCGATGATTATCATTTGTGATGATGCAGCATTTGTGGGAGCCGAACTCAATAATTTTCTATGGATCAGCTTCACCCGTTGCAATCCTTCTCACGATATTTATGGTGTGGGTTCATTTATCAAAAACAAACATTGGGGCTGCACGGGGCCGCTCATTATTGATGCCCGCATAAAGCCACATCACGCACCACCCTTGATTTTAGACCCCGAAGTGGAAAAAAGAATTGACCGTCTGTGGGAAAAAGGTGGCAGCCTTTACAATTGGGGGAAATAATCTAGAGTTGTTCCTTTTTCAGAACTTTTTCCACCGCATCCTTCCAGATGAGGTAAGCCTTGCTGGTTAAATGAATGCCGTCATTCCTCACAAATTCAGGTTTCAGATATTCCTCTTCATTCAGTTGGTTGTTGATGTCAATGATTTCAATGGAGTCTTTTTCAGCTAGTTGATGCATCGCTTTATTCAGGGAGGCAACCTGCATATTATACTTATTACTGTCGTTATGCGGATAATTTCTGCCTGCAAAAAAGACAGCCGTCAGCACCGGTTTGATTTGATGTGCCTTCAGCGTGTCGACAATTTCCCGAAGGTTACGGATAATCGAATCCTCCGAAACTTTGAAGTCAATATCATTTCCACCACCCTCAATAAAACAGATTTTAGGCTGCAAACTCAATACAGATGACATTCTTGCTTTGTAGCCTTCAGTAATATCTGAGCCTATTCCCCTGTTGGCCACATCTTTCCTTCCAAGCAATTCATCCCAGTTCATTCTGTAGAAATGGGAGTTCCCCAGGAAAACAATCTTTGCTTTTGTATTAAAAACCGAATAAAAATCAACCTGCTCCACATACTGGCCGTTATCCGTGTAATGATGTGGCTTTTCCTCCTGCGCTGCAGGGGCTGTTTCCGGTTTAGCAGATGCTCTGTTTTTCAGCAACAAAAAGACAATAACAGCAGCCAATACAATATTGGATACCAGCAGTAGTTTCATTTTTGCAGCAGAAGTCATGCCACAAATATAAACGGACACAATCAAAATTTAGCATCCGTGTTTCCTGAAAGCAAAAAGCCACAGCTTTTTGCTGTGACTTTCATTCATCAAACAAGTTTACTTATTTGCATTTGCAATATTTGGTATGTTTTTTGTGCGATTTGATCCCATAGGATTTGCTACCCCATTTAGAACCATTTCCATTATCAAACTTCACAGTGTGCTCCATTTTGGTAATGTGTTCTTTCTTTACTTTTTTCTCTTTTTTAATCAATTTCTGAACAGGGCACATACGCAAATCATCAAGCATAAAAGTGATACGTTCTACTTTTCTCTCCCTGCAGGAACTGATGTCATTAATAGACGCGTAGCCATAAGCATTATTATCTTTATGACCTTCATTCATCCCGGTAAAACTATAGGCGCCGCCTTTGCTGTAAGCTTCATTTTTCAATTCAGCCAGTCTTTTGTGGGCTTTGTGCAATAAAATAAGATTCCAGACATAACCCTCAATTTTTTCATTTTTATAATGATGGTTCTTATTGTAATAATCCTTTTTTACACCAGCCATGGATTTGCAGGTCAGCATCTTATCCAGTTTACGGTAATTGCACAAGCCACGTTTGGTGCGGCTATCGGCCGACAATTGCAAAATAAACTGATCGTCCAGTGTGCGTAGCTCGTTATACTGTTCAATTACTTTGGCTTTGAATTCCGGCGAGGTATTGGTATCGTTCAACATAGACATTGCCAGGTTTTCACCACACATTTTCAAATGGGTCAATTCGCCTACAAGGCCAACATACTCGGCATGAGAATGGGCAAAAGTTAGTGCCGGCAAGACCGTCAGACATAATGTTTGAAATAATTTTTTCATAATCGTCAATTTTATTGAGGTTAATAATTCATTCAATCGGACTCAAAAATAACCGCTCGAAATATCCTTTACCATTAATGATATTCTAAAATGGGAATTATATAAAGCGTGATTGACAAAGCATAAGAAAATATCATGCAACAAAAAAGCCGCATCAAATGATGCGGCCTTACAAATATTTTAAACTATTTTATCGGATATAACCCAGAATTTTCAGCATACTCTGATAACTCTGTTCTTTGGCATACAGCCAGTCTTCCAGTTCTCCGGTTTTAGGATTCATTTCTACCACAACATGTTTGGGAGAAGGAATCATGCAATGCTTGATACCACCATATCCGGCCAGTTGATCCTGATAAGCACCGGTATGGAAGAAGCCGATATACAGCGGTTCCTGCTCCAGCATTTCTTTTGGATCTTTGGTTCGTGTATGTGGCTGATGTTCGTTTTTAGGCAAAAACACCGCATTAATATGTTCTTCAGAAGTATAGAAATCGTGACTGTCGCAGGTAAGTCCGCCAAGGTGAACTTCCTGGTATTCTTTATCCCATTTATTAATCGGCAGCAAAAGAAATTTCTCTCCAATGCCCCAGGTATCCGGTAAAGTCGTGATGAAAGAACTGTCAATCATATACCAGATCTCACGGTCATTCTGCATTTTTTCATCCAGGATACTATAAATAACAGCGCCACTCTCTCCTACTGTAAACGAACCGAATTCTGTATACAGATCAGGCATCGCCACTTTATTGGCCTTGCAAACCTTCTTGATCGTAGCAACGATTTCATTCGCCATATAAGCGTAATCATAATCGAAACCCAATGAATGTTTAATCGGAAAACCACCACCAATATTAATACTGTCCAGTTCAGGACAAATCTTTTTCAGCTGGCAATACAAATGCAAAACTTTGTTCAGCTCACTCCAGTAATAGATGTCATCCTTGATGCCTTTGTTCATAAAGAAGTGCAGCATCTTCAGGTTGAATTTCGTGTTGCCTTTGATTTTGTCAACATAAAATTCCAGTACATCTTTATTGCGGATACCCAACCTGGAGGTATAAAAATCAAAAGTCGGTTCTTCTTCTGTCGCGATACGGATACCAATGTTCACCGGATCTTTCGAGCGGATCATTTTCTTGTAATCCTCAAACTCAGCCTGATTATCCAGCACCGGTGTAACATTCTTAAAACCATCATTGATCAGTTTTGCAATGTTGCGGGTGTAGGCTTTTGTTTTGAAACCGTTGCAGATAATTTTGGTATCCTTCGTGATTTTACGGCGACGGTATAATTGTTTTACAATCTCAATGTCGTAGGTAAAAGAGGTTTCGATATGCACATTATGCTTCAGCGTTTCTTCAACAATAAAGGAGAAATGCGAGCTTTTGGTGCAATAGCAATAATAATAATTGCCTTCGTACTTGTGCTTTTTGATAGCGTCATTAAACAGTTTTTTAGCCTTATTGATCTGGGAACCAATCTTAGGTAAAAATGTCAACTTAAACGGAGTTCCGTACTTGTCAATCAGTTTTTTGATGTCTAATCCATTAAAGTGCAGATAATTATTCTTTACTGCAAGGCCCTCTTGCGGAAAATCAAATGTTTGATTTACGAGGTCGTGGTAAGTAGGTTTGTTCATTTGTTGCGAAACGACAAAAAGTTGTTGTAAATAAAATGAAACTTATTTTTTTGAAAAAAGCAAACAAATGTACGGGAGATTGTTGGTAATTAATAGCGTTCCTGTTTGGGAAGTAATTAATTAATGTCTCCAATTATTAAATAGTTGACATTTTAAAAATATGTTTTACCTGAAAATGCTCCGCATATCCGTTGAAAAAGAAACTTATTTTACTTTTTACCCCGTTAAAAGACCATTTTCAAGCGCATTAAGGCTAATTATCAAATAGTAAATCAGCCAAAATCCATTACTTTTGCGTTCCAAATTTTAAAGACAAAACCCATAAATATATGTTTGATAGTTTAAGCGAACGGCTCGAATCGGCCTTCAAACAACTGAAAGGCGAAGGAAGAGTAACGGAAATTAACGTAGCCACTACCATCAAAGACATTCGCCGCGCGCTGATTGACGCGGATGTAAACTTCAAAATAGCAAAAGAATTTACCGATAAAGTAAAAGAAAAAGCCCTGGGTGAAAAGGTTTTAACCGCCATTTCTCCGGGTCAGCTGATGGTCAAAATCGTGAAAGACGAGTTGACTGAACTGATGGGCGGCACAGAAGCCGATTTTAATATCGATAACCGCCCGACCATCATTCTAATCGCAGGTTTGCAAGGTTCGGGTAAAACCACCTTCTCCGGCAAGCTGGCCAATTATCTCAAAACCAAAAAAGGTAAAAAGCCATTATTGGTAGCCTGTGATATTTATCGCCCTGCGGCCATCAACCAGTTGCAGGTTTTGGGCGAGCAAATCAAAGTGCCTGTTTACGCAGAACCGGATAACAAAAGCGCTGTTGACATTGCCAAAAATGCCATTGCACAGGCAAAAGCGGACGGCAACAATATCATCATCATCGATACGGCCGGCCGTTTGGCGATAGATGAGGTGATGATGAAAGAAGTCGCTGATGTAAAAGCGGCTATTAATCCGCACGAAATTCTGTTTGTTGTCGATTCGATGACCGGTCAGGATGCAGTGAACACAGCCAAAGCCTTTAACGACAAACTTGATTTCACCGGCGTGGTGTTGACCAAGCTGGATGGTGATACGCGCGGTGGTGCGGCTTTGACCATTAAATACACGGTAAACAAACCCATCAAGTTTGTGAGTATGGGCGAAAAGCTCGACACACTGGATGCCTTTTATCCTGAGCGTATGGCTCAGCGTATTTTGGGTATGGGTGATATCACCACTTTGGTAGAACGTGCCCAGGCTCAGTTTGACGAAGTGCAGGCCAAGAAAATCGAGAAGAAAATCCGTGCCAACAAATTTGATTTCGAGGATTTCAAAGACCAGTTGCAACAAATCAAAAAGATGGGTAACATCAAAGATTTGCTGGCCATGATTCCGGGCGTTGGCAAAGCTGTGAAAGATATTGACATCAGCGACGACGCCTTTAAAGGCATCGAAGCCATGATTAATTCGATGACACCAAGTGAACGCAACAACCCTGACAGTATTGATACCAGCCGCCGCAAGCGTATTGCTCAGGGCGCCGGAAAAGATATTGCAGAAGTGAATGCCTTTATGAAACAGTTTGACCAGATGCGCCAGATGATGGGGCAAATGAACAAATTTAAAGGTATGGGCGGACCGGGAATGGGAATGCCGGGAATGGGTGGAATGCCGGGTGGAATGGGATTGCCTTTCGGAAAGAAGTAAATAAGGTAATTAGTTAAAGAAGTCAATCAGGCGAAATAGTCTGCATTATTAATTATTAATTTTTCATTCTTTGGAATATTTATTCAGTGCTGATGCTTTAATCAGTTTATTAACCCTTACCATTCTTGAGATTATACTTGGGATTGATAATGTCATTTTTGTCTCCATCATTATGGGGCGTATACCCCAGGAAAACCGCAGAAAAGCCCGCCTGTACTGGATGGTTTTCGGCATCGCTACACGTATCATGTTGTTGATGGCCTTAGGCTGGTTGCTGGGGCAAAAGGGCAAACCCCTGTTCTCCATCATGGATAAAGGTTTCGACATTTCCAGCCTGGTGATGATTGGCGGAGGTTTGTTTCTGCTGTTTAAAACCGTAATGGAAATTCACCATAAGCTCGAAGGTGATGAAGAAGCGCTGGAAGCGGATGTAAAGAAAAAAGCCGGAGGATTTGCCAAAGCAATGACGCAGATTATATTGGTCGATATGGTCTTTTCTTTTGATAGTGTAGTAACGGCCACCGGTATTGCCAAACACCTTGAAGTGATGGTCATCGCTGTTGTCATTGCCATGTTTGTCATGTTCTTCTTCAGTGATAATATTGCCAAATTCATTGCCAAGCATCCTACTTTGAAAATGCTGGCGCTATCCTTTTTGGTGATGGTGGGTATGGTGTTGGTGGTAGAAGGTTGGGCGCCGGAGAAAGCGCACGAAATGCACCTGAAAAACTATGTTTACTTTGCTATGGCCTTCTCTTTTGGTGTAGAATTGATCAATATGCGATTACGCAAAAAATCTAAACCGGTGAAACTCCAATCTCCCGACCCGGAAGATGTAGAGAACGATCTTAAATAATTATAAATACAGTAAAGCCGCTGCAAATAACATTGCAGCGGCTTTTTCAATTGATTAATTAAATCTCTTACCAGGTATGAACAAACTTCTTGGAATACTCTTCCCAGGGTGTGGTTTTGTGATGGTTTTCACCCAGGTATTTTAAAATTGGTTCGATAGCTTTCACATCCTGATAACCGGGAATCGGTTGCGGATTCTGGAAGTTTTCTTCCATAATAACGGTTGTAGGATAAGACATCTGTCCGCGCAGCAACTGAATGGCAAACTGGTTGGTGCGGCCTTCCAATCCGTAATGGCCTCCCATAAAATGGATACTGTCGGCCTGCTCGGCATCGAGCTTCACCGCATAGAAGTTTTTATTGATATAGCTGATCACGCCGGGATTGGTAAAGGTCTTCTGATCCATTACTTTACACCAGCCGCACCAGGGCGTATACACATCGATATAAACCTTCCTGGGGTTCTTCTTCATTTTCTCCTGCACCTGGTCCAGCGTAATCCAATTAATTTCTTTATCGTTTACAGTTGCTGCGGTAGTGGTTTTCTTTACTGTTTTCGTGGTTTTCTTTTGAGCAGATACACCAGCCGAAATGGCCAGCATTGCAAGGGTTGTACAGACTATCTTTTTCATAAAAATTGCTATTTCAACAACGAATTTACAATTATTTTCCGTGTAGCTTTGTTCGTGCAAAAAAATGATGTTAAGCAGATGAAAATTGCCATTGCCATAACAGGTGCAAGCGGTGCCATCTACGCCAAAGTGATGCTGGATAAATTGGTTCAGATAAAAGACAGTCTTGAGGAAGTAAGCCTGGTATGGAGCAGCAACGCAAAAATGGTTTGGGAACTGGAACTGGGCAATAAAGACTACAGCAACTACCCTTTCAAGGTGTTTGGGAAAGACGATTTCCTCGCTCCCTTTGCTTCAGGCAGTGCAGGATATGATGCCCTGATTATATGCCCCTGCAGCATGGGCACCCTG
>DLGS01000059.1:5059-8063 GCA_002482815.1 Bacteroidetes bacterium UBA7688 | reverse complement strand
GGTGGTGAAAATCCAATTGTAGGTTTTCTGTTACGGGTTCGTCGATAAACACAGATACCTGCAATTGGATTTTCACCACCCTGCTGCGGGCGTCTATCGATTGCCGTTCTATCCGGAAGCCGTTGATGCGGCTGGCCTTAACGCCGATGTTTACCGCAATGTATTTGAGAATTAATGCTTCATGCGTGGCCTCTTCGGGCAGCACCAGCAAATTGAGTGTTTGTATCATTGTGCGTTAGGTTTTTATCCTAAAATGCGGTTTAAAGTTCTACGCAGAGTTTCGCAAAGAAAAAGAAGTTACACAAAGAAGTAAAACAATAATCTCGGGGAAATCTTAGCGTAAGCTTAGCGGCCCTTTGTGTTATAATCTACGGATGCAACTCTTTATACTTTGCTTTTACCGCATCAAGATGTGCAATGAATTTTGAAACATCCGGATTGTAATCATAACCTTCTTCTGCCAGTTTGCGGTCTTGTTCGTCAATGAAGAAATAGAAAGGCTGCGCGTTGGTATTGAATTGTGTTGCCTGGTAATCTGCATTTTTATTGCCAACAGTTTCTACACGGCTGCCTAATATTTTAGAATCATATTGCTCTGCTTCCGGCAACATTTCATTGTTGTAGTCGCAGTACAAAGACACCACTACAAAATCTTCTTTCAGGCGTTTCATCACTTCCGGATGGCTCCATACCTGACCTTCCATTTTACGGCAATTGATACAATTGATACCGGTGAAGTCCAGCATCAATGGTTTTTTCAGAATTTTGGATGCAGCTTTTGCTTCCTCCAGATCGTAATAAGTAACCAAGCCGTATTTAGTTGCAATTTCCGGCTCGTAGATTTTTAACTTGTCTGCATATTTCATCGGTGGCTGCACTCCATTGGTCGCATTGTCTGCTGAAGCGTGTACTGCGCTTCCTCCATTTGAAGTGAAATCCTGTGTGCCCATTGGCGGAACAAATGAGCTGATCGCTTTCAGCGGAGCGCCCCACATGCCCGGAATCATATACACGGCAAAGCTGAAGGCCGAAATCGCCAGTAACAATCTTGGAATAGAAACAAAGGGAACGCCAAACATGTTTTTCGGCAAATCATCATCGTGACTGAAACGTAATTTTCCCAATAAATAAAGGCCTAACAAAATAGACAGCACCACCCAGATGGCGATGAAGATTTCTCTGTCCAGCAAGCGCCATCCTTTTGCAAGGTCCGCGTTTGATAAAAATTTTAAAGCCAAAGCCAGTTCAAGGAAACCTAAAGTAACCTTTACTGCATTCTGCCATCCGCCCGGTTTTTCCAGGTTTTTCAGGTAAGAAGGGAACAGCGCAAAAATCGTAAACGGTAAAGCAATACCCAATCCGAAACTTGCAAAACCAACCAATGGTCCCCAAACTCCACCTTTGCTCGCCAATACGGCAATACCACCAATAAAGGCAGACGTACAGGAGAACGAAACGATAACCAGGGTAAGCGCCATAAAGAAGATACCGGTAAAGCTGTTGGTATTCGCTTTGGAATCTACTTTATTGGTCCACGAAGAAGGTAAGGTCAGCTCGAATGCGCCAAGGAAAGAGAACGCGAACAGCAGGAAAATAGCAAAGAAGAACAAGTTGGGAATCCAGTGTGTAGACAAAGTATTCAGGGCATTTGCACCGAAAGCTGCGACAATTAACATGCCTAATGCAGCAAAAATGAAGATAATAGAAAACGAATAGAACGATGCATTGATAATTCCTTCGCGACGGGTTTTACTTTTTTTTGTAAAAAACGAAACGGTAATCGGAATCATTGAATAAATACATGGTGTAACGACAGCTGCCAGGCCTGCTCCTAATCCGGAAAGCAGAATCACCCAGATGGATTTGGGCACTTCATTTTTATCCTCACTTTTAGGCTTGTCTTCAGGAGTTTTATTTGTTGTGGTAACTGCAGATTCTTTCTTTACGGTATCTGTGTTGGCCGATAAAATAGCAGTAGTATCTGTATTCGTCGAATCAATTTTTACTGCTGTTGCATCGGTAATTTCAAAAGAAAAAGATTTTTTGGTTGGTGGTAAACACATCGATTCGTCACAAACCTGGTATTCTAAAGTACCCCTGATTTTTTGATTGTTCAGCGCTTCGATACTTTGGGTGTAATCCACTTTGTTTTCGAAAAAACTCACTGGCCCATCAACGCCATCCATCGTTTCGGTTTTTTTTGCACCAGCTTCAGTGGTTTTACCTTTAAGCGTAAAATTGGTATTCTTTTTAAACACAAAAGAAGGTGGAATTTGCAAACCATCACCACCAGGGTTCATCGACCAAATATGCCAATGCTCTTTTAATTTCAAATGAAAGATTAAATTGTATTTCCCTTCACCGGTTTTTTTTACCTCATAGGTCCAGGTGGTGGGGTCTTTTGTTAATTCTGCCTTGCTAAGATTGCTGCCCAATAGAAATAAGGCAACCAACAAAATGAATTTGGAAAAATGCTTCATTCGGGGAAATTAAATTGTATTGTTTATTATAAGAGAGAGCTTAATTCAATTGAAACGTAAAAGGAACAGCTTTTGGAGGAAGGCACATATTGTCATTGCAAACCTGGTATTCGTGTTTACCGGTGATGGTAGTGCCGGCTGCTGCTTTTACTGTTTGGGTGTAAGTCACCGTATGGCTGTAATAATTCACTTTACCTTCCACGCCTTCCATTACGGTGTTGATTACCGTTCCGCTTTCTTTAATTGTTCCTTTCCAATCCACATTCGGAAGTTCCTGGAAAGCAAAAGACGGAACAATCTGGTAGCCATCGCCACCAACATTAATGGCCCAGATATGCCAGCCCTCGTCTAATACAAGCTTGAAACTCAGCTCATACTCATTCGCTGCAATCTTTTTTGCCTCATAAGTCCAGTGTGTCGGATCCTTTAATCCCTGAGCAAATGATGTATTTGAACAAACCATTGCCAAAAGGCCGAAGCATAAAATGTGCCATAATCTGCGCATACCTGTCTCTTAGTTTAAG
>DLGS01000059.1:4820-5014 GCA_002482815.1 Bacteroidetes bacterium UBA7688 | reverse complement strand
TGTCTCTTAGTTTAAGGGGCTAAATGTACTGCAAAATCTTATCTTTGTGCAAAATACAGCGACTGCAAATGGCAGAAATATTAGTTAAAAATATTGACGAAGGAAAACAAGGCACAGCTTTAGCGCCTTCAATTGGGGAGGAATTACTGTATCCGAAGAAATTTTACATAGAAAGTTATGGTTGTGCAATGAAT
>DLGS01000059.1:0-4736 GCA_002482815.1 Bacteroidetes bacterium UBA7688 | reverse complement strand
TTCAATATTGAAAGATGAAGGTTTTGGTGCAACCACAATAATGGAAGAGGCAGATTTATTATTAATCAATACCTGCTCCATCCGCGACAAAGCAGAACAAACGGTGCGCAACCGACTTCATATTTTCCGCAGGGAGAAAAAGAAAAAAGCCGGCGCATTGATTGGTGTGCTCGGTTGTATGGCCGAACGCCTGAAAGCCAAATTATTAGAAGAAGAGAAACTGGTGGATATGGTGATTGGTCCGGATGCTTACCGCAGTCTTCCCGCACTAATCAAAGAAGCTGAAAGCGGACAAAAAGGTGTGAACGTTTTGCTGAGCAGGGATGAAACCTATGCGGACATTTCGCCGGTAAGACTGGATAATAACGGTGTGAGTGCCTTCGTCAGTATTATGCGCGGATGTAATAATATGTGTACGTTTTGCGTGGTTCCTTTTACCCGCGGGCGGGAAAGAAGCCGTGATGCAGTAAGCATTTTGCAGGAATGCGAAGCCTTATTTAATGAAGGGTATAAAGAAATTACACTATTGGGTCAGAATGTGGATTCATACCATTTTACACCAGACCATCAGCAAGACCAAAGCAATTCGGTAACGTTTGCTATGTTGTTGGAAAAAGTGGCGCTAATCAGTCCCAAGCTAAGGGTTCGTTTCAGTACTTCACATCCGAAAGATATTACCGATGATGTGTTGCATACAATGGCAAAATATCACAATATCTGTAAATGCATTCATTTGCCGGTGCAAAGCGGGAATACACGCATTTTGCAAATGATGAACCGCACTTATACCCGTGAATGGTACCTGAGCAAAGTAAAACGCATCAAAGAGATCATGCCGGAGTGCGATATCAGCACCGATGTGATTATTGGTTTTTGTGGCGAAACAGAAGAAGAACACCAGGATACCTTGAGTCTGATGGATCATTGTAAATTTTCGCTTGCTTACATGTATACCTACAGCGAGCGTCCCGGAACATTGGCAGAGCGCCGTTATGAAGATGATGTGCCCGAAGAAGTAAAGAAACGCCGTATTGAGGAAGTGATTGCGATGTATCGTGGTCATTCGTTGACCAATTACCAGGAATCTGTTGGCAAAACATTTGAAATATTAATTGAAAATATCAGCAAACGCAGTGATGAACACTGGAGCGGGCGCAACAGCCAGAATAAAGTGGTGGTTTTCCCGAAAGAAAATTATGTGCTGAATAAAGGTGATTATGTGATGGTGAAAATAACCAGCGCAACTTCCGGTACATTGTTGGGAGAGATTGTTTCAATTTAATAATAGAAGGATGAACCCAAGAATCGAAAATTCACCTGAAAGGCAGCTTATTGGCAAAAAATTGGACATGAATTTTGCCTACAATCGTACGATGGAATTGTGGAAGAGCTTTATGCCGCTGCGCAACGACATTAAAAACAGGATAAACCAGGATCTGATTTCGATGCAGGTTTATCCGGGCAACTTTAGTTTCACCAATTTTGATATTGACATTGTTTTTTCAAAATGGGCCGTTGCAGAAGTTTCAGATTTTGACAACATTCCGGATGGAATGGAAAGCTTTACTTTGGCACCTGGTTTGTATGCGGTGTTTTCGTATAAAGGTTTGAATACAGATCCTGCAATATTCCGTTATATTTTCGGTGAATGGTTGCCTGCTTCAGATTATACGCCGGACAACCGGCCGCATTTTGAAGTGCTGGGAGCAAAATATAAAAGCAATGACCCTGAGTCTGAGGAAGAGATATGGATACCGGTAAAACCGAGATAAAATCAGAACGGATCTGGTTGGTTAATGATTATTTAAAGGAACAACTTTAATGGAATTACAAAGTATAAAAAACAGGTTTGGTATCATCGGTAATTCAGCCGGGCTCAATCACGCGCTGAATGTTGCGGAGCAGGTTGCTAATACGGATCTGACTGTTTTAATCGTTGGTGAAAGTGGAGTAGGGAAGGAAATTTTTTCTCAGATCATCCATTCGCTTTCAGCACGCAAGCACAATCCCTTTATTGCTGTAAACTGTGGCGCCATTCCCGAAGGAACCATTGATTCTGAACTTTTTGGTCACGAAAAAGGCGCATTCACCGGAGCCGTTGATAGCCGGAAAGGTTATTTTGAAACGGTGAATGGCGGTACAATTTTTCTGGATGAAATTGGAGAAATGCCTTTAGGCACGCAGGCCCGTTTGCTGCGTATGCTCGAAACGGGAGAATATATCCGTGTCGGGTCGTCGAAAGTACAGAAAGCAAATGTGCGTGTAATAGCCGCTACCAATAAGGATTTGCTGGAGCTTACCCATCAGGGGCGTTTTCGCCAGGATTTATATTATCGTCTCAGCACGGTCCCGATTCGTGTGCCGGCTTTGCGCGAAAGGCAGGAGGATATAGCTGTTCTGTTCCGTAAGTTTGCAGCCGATTTTGCTGAAAAATACAGAACCCAAACAATCGTTTTAGATCACAGCGCGACCAATTTATTATTGAGTTATAAATGGCCGGGAAATATCCGTGAGCTGAAAAATATTGCAGAGCAAATTTCTGTTTTAGCTACCGAGCCGGTTATTACTTCAGAGGTATTGCAACGCTTTTTACCACAGGCCAATGACCGCCACGCCAGTATGGCTTTGATGCCTACTTCGGGCAGCCACGGTTTTCAAAGTGAATCATTAACAGACACTGAAAGGGATATCTTCTACAAACTCTTTTTTGATATGAAAAAAGACCTGAACGACCTGAAACAATTGGTGTTTGATATTTCAAGAGGACAGCCGGTGAATATGGCCAGTCAGGCAGCAGACAACTTTGCTCAGCCGGGCAATTTTACTTCGACAACGGAAAATGTAACGCCAATCATTTCAGCACCCTATTTACCTAGTAATCCTTTGTATTACCCTCAAAACGGAGAGCAGCAACTGGACCATCATGAGGAAGTAGAAGAAACACTTGCATTAAGCGACAGGGAAAAGGAATTTATCATTAAAGCCCTGAAAAAGCACAAAAACCGCCGGCGCGATGCAGCTAATGAACTTGGTATTTCGGAACGCACCTTGTACCGGAAAATTAAAGAGTACGATATTAAAGACTAATAAAAACGGCATTCAGCCTTTTACTAAAGATACAAAATGAGAAAAAGTGTTTTATTTCTGTTGATGATTGTATGCGCAAGCTTAAGCAGTTGCGGCGTATATAGTTTTACGGGTGCCAGTGTAGAGGGTAAAAACATCAATTTTCACACTTTCGAGAACAGGGCAAGAAATATTGTTCCCACGCTGTCTGCAACGCTGACGAATAAAATCAGGAACAGAATTTTGTCGCAGACTGGCCTGGCTCCGGTGAATACAGAGGATGCAGACTATGATTTGTCCGGCTACATCAGCGGCTACGATGTGTCGGTTGCGGGTGTTCAGAATACACAAACAGCCTCCCTGAACAGGCTGACCATCACGATTCAGGTGACCTTTATTAACAGGAAAAATAAGAAAGGTAATTTCACGCAATCGTTCCAAAAGTTTGCCGATTTCCCCGCTTCTCAAGCCCTGCAATCTGTAGAGGCAAGATTGATAGAAGAAATTGGTAATCAGCTGGCAGATGATATTTTTAATAAAGCCTTTGTAAACTGGTAAACAGAACAGGGCAATTTTTTAATTAAGAGCGGATAGCTTTTATTTGTAAAATATTTTAATGAATATAAATACGATATTGATTTCGGAATGGCTGGCAAACCCGCACCAAGTGGCAGTTGCCGAGCAACAACAGGTGAAAGAACTTGTTGATAAATATCCCTATTTGGTTCCGGCAAGGTGGATGAATGCGGGTGCTGATTTTGCCCAAAGTGGTTTCAGTAAAGAAATGCTGGAGACGAATGAATTATTTAATGGTAACTGGCTGCTTTTTCACACTGCTGTAAAACAATCAGTGAATGAACGCACGATTAAACCGGAAACAGTCCTGGAAACTCAGGTCGGTTTAAGTGAGGAAATTGAAACGGTAGAAATAATACTGGACGAAGAGGAGGCCATTATTCTGGATGAAGTTTTACCTGCATTTAACCTGGAAAATTCGTCGTCCGAAAAAGAAGAAAATCTGATTCAGCCTTTATTTATTGATAATTATTTTCAGCATCAGGGTATTGCTATTTCGGATCAAATACCTGCAGAGCTTGATAAAGCCGCTGCAGAAGAGGTCGATGAAAAGGCCTTAATGGTGATGATGGGTTTTGATGAGTGGTTGTTATTTCTTAAAAAGAAAAATGACGCCAAAAAGAGCGAAGAAGAAGACAAAGCAGTCATCCGCTCAATCTGGCAACGCGAAAAACTGGCTGAAGCTATGGGTGAAGAAGACGATAACATCCCGGAGGCCGTGTTTGAAATGGCTATAAATTCTATTGACAGGCACGATATTATGGTTAGCGAGCCGCTGGCCGAGATTCATGTGAAGCAAGGTCGTTACGATAAGGCAATCGAAATATATAGAAAATTAAGTTTGCAGAATCCTGAAAAAAAGACTTACTTTGCCGCCAAAATTAATCATTTAAACAAGGAAAATTTATCATGATCATCCTCATCACCGTAGTTATATTGTTGGTATGTGCTGTTTTAGCATTTTTTATTTTGGTTCAAAACCCGAAAGGTGGTGGATTGAGCGGTAGTTTTGGTAGCATGAGCTCTCAGATAATGGGTGTTAAACAATCAGGCGATGTGATGGAAAAAGGTACCTGGTATGCAATGGGCATTAT
>DLGS01000415.1:19158-19785 GCA_002482815.1 Bacteroidetes bacterium UBA7688 | reverse complement strand
AGGCTCAACAACAACAGCGCGATGCTCAAATGCAACAACAAAGAATTCAGCAACAGCAGCGTGATGCCCAGATGCAGCAGCAAAGAGTGCAACAACGGGATCAACAACAAAGAATGGCAGAACCTGCACAACAACGATCTGCTCCAGTACAACAAAATGCGCAGCCTGCCCGTCAGGATGTGCAACCACAAAGAATGGGAGAACGGGGAAGAAGATAAAAGCAAAAGAAAAGGACAGATGCTGGAATCTGTCCTTTTCTTTTTATAAAAACATAATTTTTGAGCTATTCAAAATAGAAAACTTCCTGAGCAGAATCGGTCATCAAATCAGACTTTTCGCCTTCTTTAAAAATCCCGTAAATAGTACTGCCTGAGCCACTCATGGAGGCGTACAAGGCACCAGCAGCATACAATTTCTCTTTAATCAGGCTTAATTCAGAATTCGTTTTAAAAACCGGATTTTCAAAATCATTCAAAACAACATCTTTCCAATCTTCTACAGGCAGAGAACCTATTTTTGTCAAGTCAAATGTTGATGGTTTAGGGGTAATATTTGAAAACGCAGCCCCTGTTGAAATATGAACTTTGGGACAAATAACCTGAATGCTGTAATTGCTTAAATCCAATT
>DLGS01000415.1:17650-19094 GCA_002482815.1 Bacteroidetes bacterium UBA7688 | reverse complement strand
AACCGGCGTTAATATTTCACCTCTGCCTTTTGCATAATGTGGTGTATTATAGATAAAAAACGGGCAATCGCTCCCCAGTTGCAGGGCAAAATCAGCCAGGGTTTCATCGCTTAACTCAAGATTGAAAAATTTATTCAACAGCCGCAACATAAATGCTCCGTCTGCAGAACCGCCACCCAGGCCTGCGCCCATCGGAATAGTTTTCATCAGGTGAATCTGCACTTCAGAAACTTTATCCGGGAAACTGGCTTGCAGTAATTGAAATGCTTTCCAAACCAGATTGTCATGGACATCACCTTCAATTTTTTTTCCGGAAACCCGCATTGCAGCAGTATTGTCTTCAAATACAGGCAAAACTTCCAATGCATCTTTGAGCATTGGCAACGGATAAAAAACGGTTTCGATATCGTGGTAACCATCAGGACGTTTTTGGGTAACAAAAAGGCCAAGATTAATTTTAGCGTTAGGAAAATGTAGCAAAATAAATAATTGAATGAACGCTGCAAGTTAAGATGAATAACTATTTCAGCAATTCACAGGGTTTCATATTGGTTGCCTTTTTAAAGGCAGTACTGAAATGGGAGATACTGCTGTATCCCAAAGTATTAGCTACTGCGCTGACCGAATATCCGTCCATTTGAAGCAGTCGTTTTGCTTTTGCTATCCTCAGTTGTTGCTGGTACTCATTTATCGTTTTACCAAACATTGCCTTAAAACCTTTTTTGAGGTAGCATTCATTAATTGCCACACGTTTTGAAAGCTCTTTGATGGACAGCATTTGTTCAAACTCTTCTTCAAGAATTTCTCTGGCCATCAGCACTTTATCACGTTCTGTATTGTTGCTCAGAAAGCTACAGGCAGGAACAGAATAGGTATCATTAGCTGCACCAATATGATCTATAGCCTTACGCATCAGCAAAATCGAGAGTTCCATCTGACGCAACTTCTCAGAGAATATTGCTTCCCCGGAAAACTTGCTTAATTCAGCAATAACCGATTGGGTTTCATTGCAAAATGCTACCTGTAGACCTGCATTATTTTCATTGAAGGCTTCTTCCGAAAAAATAGTCTGCTCATCCCACTGTGACAAAAAATCGGGTTCAAAATAAATGGAAAAAACAATGGCTGTGCTATTGCTGGTGAAATGATGCTTAAGATACATCAATTGGACAGCCTGATCGTTTTCGCCCATTTTGGGACAAATAATCTGACCAAACTGATTGGGCAAACTTTGTTCAGGATAATTTACAGTCCAGTTTTGTATGGTAATATGCTGGTTTACCTTCCACTTTTTAGATTCAACGATCAATACATCCGCACCCAGTAAAAGCTGGACGGCATTCTTGTTTTTCAATTGTTTACTAAAGGTTTGCATCGGGAAGACAAATGTAAACCTATAACTTTGAAATACTCCTCATAAAATAAAATCAAAAAGTCGCCTGAA
>DLGS01000415.1:0-17594 GCA_002482815.1 Bacteroidetes bacterium UBA7688 | reverse complement strand
AATGTCATTTTTCAGGCGACTTTTCTTATTAAAGATTAAGGTAAATATTATTGTTTTACAAACTTATATACCGCATTTTCTTCCGCAGTAGAAAGTTGAAGTATATAAACACCGGATGCAAGTGCGCTGACATCAATATTATTTTTACCATTGGTTAAATTTAGCGGCGTATTGATCAGTTGACCATTTACACTCATTATTTGTGCTTTTGCATTTGCAGAAGAATTTTGCTCCACAGTAAGCAATTGGTTTACCTGAGTTGGATAAACTTTAAACTGATTGATGATATCGGTTTCACCAACTGAAACAGCAACAGATTGCGGAATAAAACGATAAACTGTTCCGCTGGAAGGCATTTTGGAGAAAACAGTAATTGGGTCAGAAACCGAACTGATACTGTCGACAGTTGGTTCTGATGGAAATCCTTTCAGGCTATACAGTTTCCCTAATGTTCCCGCATTTTCATCATAGTCCTTCAGATAACCGATGAGTGGTGTATTGCCCATCAAATAAAAGTAATCTTCCGGGTGAGATATTTTATACGAACCCAGTCGTATTTCAATTATGCTCGAAGTTTCATAAACCCAGACCTGGAAATTAACCGAATCCGCCAATGATTTGTGCTTTATTTCTTCATCAAAAAAACCGGCATTCGAAACTTCGAATTTGAAGATTCTGTTTGGTGCTGCACCGTCAATACGATAACGAAGAGGTGAAACCGGAACTCCGGACAGCCAGCCCCTGTCCTCCAGGTCGGTTCCGGAAAAAGGAAATATGGCATCTATAACTCCAGACGTATCTGAAGACAGACTAATCAATCCTGAACAAAAAGAAAAATCGGCAACAGTTTTATCACCGACTTTTGCACTGAAACCCAATGGAATTTTAAAATTTTCATCATCCCACATACAGCCCGAACTGATACTGGTTCCATCATTTAGCGGCGAGTAGGCTTGGCCGGTTTGTACTTTCACCAAATAGGCTGAACCGATGGATTGTGCGTTTGCTGATTGAAGAGCAAACAAAGCGAAAGCTAATAGTAATTTCTTCATAACGATGTTTTTAGTATCGTAAAATTAGATTACCGGCTTGCGCAAAAAATCATGCTCACCCTAAAATCCCCCGCACTTAAAATTCAAATCCAATGTCCTTTCGGAACGATTTTCCTTCGAATTCAATTTTGGCTGCATTTGTATAACTTGTTTGTAATGCCGCCTTCAAATCATCACCATAGGATGTAACAGCAATCACCCTTCCACCGGAAGTTCTGACACCATCCTTTTCTGTTGTGCCGGCGTGAAACAAAATGCTATCCTTTATATTTTGAAACCCGGTAATCAGTTTGCCTTTTTCATAATCTCCCGGATAACCTTTGCTCACCAACATCACTGTTACCGCAGCTTTCGGGCTATGTGAAATCACTACTTCATCAAGTTTTTGTTCGTTCATTCTGAGCACCATTTCCACCAGATCATTCTCCAATCTTGGCATAACGACTTCCGTCTCAGGGTCTCCCATCCGGCAATTATACTCAATTACATAAGGGTCTCCATCAACGTTTATCAGGCCAAAAAAGACAAAACCGTTGTAAATAATCCCTTCACTTCTGAGCCCGTTTATGGTCGGTTCAACGACTCTCTCAATCACTTTTTTCATAAAATCGCCCTTTGCAAAAGGCACCGGAGAAATTGCACCCATACCCCCGGTATTGGGTCCGGTATCCCCCTCTCCTACCCTCTTATAATCCTTGGCTTCGGGCAGCAATACATAATTTTTACCATCAGTAAATGCAAAAACCGACAATTCAATCCCCGTAAGAAACTGCTCCACCACCACAGTTTTGCTGGCATCACCAAATTGAGCATTCCTGATCATATCTGTAAAAACGGCTTTAGCCTCTTCAATATCAGAAGTAATCACTACACCTTTCCCTGCTGCAAGCCCATCGGCCTTTAATACAATAGGTGTGGTATGATTTTCCAGATATTTCAATCCTTCTTCGAAATTGCTTTCGTCAAATTCTGCATAGGCGGCTGTTGGAATATTGTGGCGTGCCATCAGTTTTTTTGAAAAAGCTTTGCTGCCTTCCAGTTGCGCTCCTTCCTTACTTGGCCCGGGTATTATAATATGTTGTAAAGCAACATCACTTTTGAAAAAATCATACACCCCATTCACCAATGGCTCTTCAGAACCGGGGAAAAGAATATCTATTTTATGCTCGATACAAAATGCTTTTAGCGAAGGAAAATCATTAATACCTAAGGCTACATTTATGCCGTATTGAGAAGTTCCGGCATTGCCGGGAGCGATGAAAAGTTGCTTGCACAGCGGACTTTGAGACAGTTTCCAGCTAAGTGCGGATTCGCGGCCACCAGAACCCAATAAAAGTATATTCATTGTCGAGAATAGATTTGGCTGCAAAGTAACCAAAAAATTCACCCTTAACCATTTGCTTTTTTACAGTATCTTGCCTCACTCAAAACACATTTTTTTTAACAATTTAAATTGATTTATGGCAGCAGACAACATGCAGGCAGCTCCTAAACAGGGCCATCCAAAAGGGCTTTATTTCCTTTTCTTCACAGAGATGTGGGAACGTTTCAGCTACTATGGTATGCGGGCGATTTTCATCCTGTTTATGACCAAAGTATTAATTATGAAAGATGCTGATGCGTCTGAAATATACGGTAGTTACACTGGTCTGGTTTATTTAACACCGCTGCTTGGTGGTTATCTGTGTGATAAATTTCTGGGTAACAGGCACAGTATTATTATTGGCGGAGCATTAATGGCTTTAGGCCAGTTTTTTATGTTTATGAGTGCCAATGTTGGTGCTGATGGCGGTACTTCCATTATGTGGATCGGTCTTACCTCTATCATTATTGGTAATGGATTTTTCAAACCGAATATCTCTACAATGGTAGGCCAGTTGTATCCTGCCGGCGACAGAAGGATTGACAGTGCCTTTACCATTTTCTATATGGGCATCAATCTGGGTGCCTTCTTTTCTCCGCTTGTTTGCGGTTCAATGGATTTCAAATGGGGTTTCCTTGCGGCCTGTATCGGCATGCTGTTAGGCCTTGTTGCTTTTATTTTTGGTCAGAAGAAATACCTGATTTCTGAAGAAGGAAAACACATCGGGCTTCCGGTAAAAAAGCTGGATACCAAAGCAATTCTGTCAATTATAGGTTCTATTGCTATTATCTTTTTCATGTTGAATTTTAAGCAGATGTTCAAAAGCAACATTGATATCATCAGCTACTTCATCTATGGTGCGATGATTTTGATGCCAATCATCATCCTGAGCGACAAAAGCCTGAAACCTTTTGAAACAAAACGCATCATTGTCATATTTATTCTGGCATTCTTTGTCATCTTCTTCTGGGGAGCATTTGAACAAGCCGGCGCATCATTGACTTTATTTGCAGACAGACAAACAGAGCGCCACATCTTCGGATGGGAAATGCCTGCTTCTTATTTCCAATCTGTAAATCCGCTTTCTGTAATTATTCTGGCTCCAATCGTTTCACTCATCTGGGGCTTTTTATACCAACGCAAACTGGAACCATCCTCACCCTATAAAATGGCAATCGGTCTGGCTTTAGTAGCACTAGGATATCTTGTAATCGCAATTGCTGTAAAAGGCTTGGGAATGGGAGATAAAGTAAACATGTCATGGTTGTTTGCGCTCTATATCATTCACTCTTTAGGAGAACTTTGCCTTTCGCCAATCGGCTTGTCTATGGTATCCAAACTGGCTCCGCTTCGTCTTTCTTCGTTGATGATGGGAACCTGGTTTTTGGCCAATGCTGCCGCTAATAAATTTGCAGGAACCCTCAGTGCATTGATACCACCAAGCGGCGAAGGCATCGACCCTTCTGTACCGGTTGTTTACCCAACATTCCTTGGTTTTGCTATCACCAACCTTTACGAATTCTTTATGCTGTTCATTATTATGACCGGAGTTGCAGCAGGTATCCTGTTTGTATTAAGTTCCTGGTTGCAAAAAATGATGAATGAAAAACATCAGGAAACCGTTATGCCTGAATTGCACAGCTAATCCTCATCCTTCTTACTTTTCTGAAACGAACCGCTTAATCAGGCGGTTCGTTTTTTTTTTTGTCAAAAAACTAACAAACCACTATTGCAATCTTTGTAATATTGTAAGGCAAAACTTTAATTGACTGCATGAAACGCAAATCCCTGAAAAACCGCATACTTTATGTGTTCCAGTTTGTTCCCTTCACCTGGAACACTGCCTTTTTCGGAGCTTTGTTTTTCGCCTCCTATAAATTTCTATACATACCCATTACCAAAGAAAACGCCAGCGATGCACAATTGCCCTTTATCCGCTTAATGGCTTCTTTTGTGGGATGGTTAATTCTTGCAATCGTTTTACTTTCGGTTTTGAGCACTATTGCGACATGGCTTTATTTTTTATGGCTGCGCCAACAGGGTAAATCAAAACTTGAATTGCATTTTTTTTCAGAAGAAAAAGGGAGGAAAAAAAAACAATTCCTGGAAGCTGCTTTACCCAAAGCCATCAAACCGGTTTTAGGTTTTGTAAAAGGCCGGCTGTTTTACGATAATCAGCAACTGACAGACAGGTTTACACTACTGTCTTCGCGCCGTCAAAAAAACAATTTATTACGTGATGCCATTACCGGAAAAAGCAGGATATCCTTACCGGATATCAAAGAATACCAAATCAAAGGCAATATCATTTTCTTTGAAGATATGTTACAGATAATTTCGTTGCCGGTGAGCCAGCCTATGGGAGGAAATTTTTATCAATCTCCTAAAACCTTATTGGAGAAAGTGGAAGATGTTGCTCCTAAAAAGACGGACACAATGGATATCCGCATTGACGAATTGCGGAAAGTTGAAGGAGAATTTCTGAATTATAAAGACTTTGAATCCGGTGATGATGTGCGCCGTATTGTGTGGAAGGTCTTTGCAAAAAACCGTGAGCTGGTTGTGCGTATTCCGGAACGAATGGAACCTTATGCATCCCATTTATATTTTTATGCGAGCTTCTACTCTTCAATCAATACCAATATTTTAGGGAACGAATATTTTGCTGAAATGCTCAATTTTTACAAAACAAATATCTGGTCAGTTTATGAAGAGCTACAGAAAAAAGAATGGAAAATAAAATACGTACCCGATCAGGAATTTACAATTAATGAAAATGTCACAGAACAGGAAAGAGATGAAAGAATAGTAAGCAACAGTGATTGGCAAAGCACCTTTACCACACGTAGTTACTTTTCGCCCAAAAAGGGCACTGTGCTTGTTATCAGTTCATTAACAGACCCAAAAGAACTGGCGCAGATATTGGAAGAAAGTGATACAAGTGTCCGAATATTTTATGTTCAGCTCTCTCAGATTTTCCATCAATATGTGGCGCTTAACTGGATTAAAAGCCTGTTTTTTATTCCTGCTCCCGACCGTTTGTCTAAGCTGAAAAGCAGATGGATCTTTTCACCTTTACGCAGGCAAATCCTGAAAAACGAAAAGCAAATTGAAGCCTTATTAAAATAAAGCAAAATGAATTATTTACTGACAGGAGAAGAAACGGAAAGATTAAAATTCCGCAAACCTGAGGAAAAGGATTTCCCGGTCTGGAAAACATTTTTTGAGCATCCGCTCTCTGCAAAATTTGTTGGATTTGATACAAGTGCATCACCGGAAGAATGCTGCAGAACCTGGTTTGACAGGGGTATTTACCGGTTTGAAAACAATCTTGGCGGAATGAATATATTGATCAATAAACAAACCAATTCGCTGATAGGTATGGCAGGATTGTTGATTCAGGAAATTGATGGCGGACAAAAACTGGAAATCGGTTATTCGATGCTGCCTGTAAACTGGAATAAAGGTTATGCCAGCGAGGCAGCGATTAAATGCCGTGATTATGCATTTGCAAATAAACTTTCAGACGAAATTATATCGATTATCCATCCTGAAAACTTCGGATCAATGAAGGTGGCTACGAATAATGGAATGACTTTGTATAAAACAACCGAATTCAAAGGCCATCCGGTAAACGTGTTCAGGATAACATTGCAGGAGTGGAAACACCTAATTTCCAAACCTGATTAACTGAAACATTCTTAGAGTTTCTTAATCGGAATTTCGGGATCTTTGATTACCGGATCTTTAATTTTCAAAATGCTGTGGCGCCAGAAATATTTGATATAACAAAACAGCATTGCCCCGGTAATAAATAAATAAAAAGACACGACAGTTATCAGGATAATCATCGCCAATTCATCTACCCAAAACACCAGACCACCAGTAATCAGACCAATAATTATCCTTAACAATCCTTCGCGGGGACTTACATTCAGGTATACATCTTTACCCAGCCAGCTTCTTTTTTTCAGTTCTTTAGTGGGATTATTATTGCTTTCCATAATAAAGGATTTAACGTTGAATAATCATTTGGTTCGTTTGATTCGTTGCCGGCGCAGCAGGTGTCTGAGGATTCTGTACGGGTGTGGTATAAATCACAGGAGGATTGGGAGCTTGTGTATTGTCGATGATGACAGGATTTTGGGTCGGAGGAGTGGTAATAACTCTGTTTGCGGGTTGATTATCGCCGGGTTGTGTACTGTTCATGTCCTTCTTGTTCTGATTAAGCGGTGTACCGTTCGTATTATTAATCAAAACATCGGTTTTGTTGGTAGTGTTGGGAACCGGCTGAACATGATTGACTGGCCTAACAGGTTGAACAGGCCTGGTTTGATTTTGCGCTACCACCATCTGAGAACTTAAAAGCAATATCGACCCTATCCACATTATCTTTTTCATAGCTGATTAATTTAAGTTTGAAATGTAAAGTTCGTGCAATGTAATAAGTTGAGTATTACATTATTTGTGTAAAAAACTTACACGATTCAAACCTTGGAATCAGAACTATTTTGTTGCAAGAAAATAAGCCCGGTTCTGCTTATGATTGAGAATGTAGTAAATGATGGCGCTCAAAAACGCTGCAAAAAAACACCAGGTGCTCGGTAAAGCAAATTGAAATAAATAAAAGGCGATGATTAAAGAAATAAAGTTGGAGAAGGCCAATATTTTTACGCCCTTTAAACTGGAAACAAACATCGGTAAAACTGTTGAAATAACATAAGCTGTCTGATGCGGGAAAAAGAAGACATCGTGATAATGCGATTTGGTTAGCTTATAAATAATATGAAAGGTGGCAATATTGGGAACAGGATATTTTACAATCAGGTTGAAGCTTGCATAAGTTGCGGAAGCAATTCCAACAAAAATCAGCCTTCGGCACCACACTTTGCGTCTCGGATCAGGTTCCAGTTTATAAAAAGCCAACGGAATCAAAACAGGCCATACCACCCAGGCAAAAAACAGAAAACATACACTGAATAAATGTTGTAAATGCTGATAAGCTGAATGGGTAAAACTCAACCATACAAATCCTTCTGAAACCTGCTGAAGAGCAAATAAAAAAGGAACAGCTCCAAGAAACCGCTCCTTCGGGCTTTTACATGAGGCAAATGTGGCTATTCCTGCCAATCCAATAACAACAGAGGCCGTGAAGCTGGCTGTAGCAGAAAAACACATGGTTAAAATTTTTTGCTAAGATATGTTTTTAACAAAGCGGGTAAGTCCAATCCTAATATTAAAAAGAAATTAAAGAGTATATCAACTTACTTTTGCAAAAATTTAAAAATCACATGAAAAAAAATCTGATTCTATTTTGCCTGTTGGTTTTCGGCTTGCAGGATGCATTTGCAGTTTATTCTCCTTTGGCAAAATGGATGCTGTTTAACGGAAGCACTGTTTTCAATAATAACATTCTGGATAAAGACGCCAATTTTGGCGGTGCCAATGAGGTAACAGCCATTGCGGAAGATAATGCAGGCAACAAAATATTTGGCGTGGCCGGGAAAGGTATTTTCAAATATGATGGCAAAAAAATGTTGATGCTGAAAATGCCGAAAGATTGCTACGCAGCAACTTCAGACATCATTTCTCTGGCCTGCGACAGTAAAAATATAATCTGGGTTGGGACAGCGCAGGGCCTGGTTAAATGCGAAGGCGAAACCTTCACCAATATACCCTTCGAGTCGACAAAAATTCAGGTGATTACGAACATTGTCCTGACTGCATCCGACAAAGTCTACATCAGCGGATTGGTGATGGGTGATACCAGCTATGTTGGTGGTGGATTGTCATTTTTCAATGGTGCAGACTGGACGAATATGAACAAAAGCAATTCTGATATGCCCGACGGCGAGTTGTCAGAACTGATGCTGGACAGTAAAGGTCATCTATGGGCCATCCCCGGTAAAAATGATATGGGTGTTGCAAAATATGATGGTAAAAACTGGAAACATTTTACAAACGGAAATGGATTGAGTAGCAATTTCATTCACGCCATCACAACCAATAAAAGCGGAAAAGTATGGTTAGGTTCTCCAAAAGGAGTGATGGAATATAACGGGAGCGAATGGACTACAAGGCCCTTCACCAACGGTTTTTCACCAAAATTGACCGATTATCTGAGCCGCTCCGGAGACAGAAGTTCTTTGGATATTTCTGCATTAGCAGTAGAAGATAACGGAACTGTATGGATAGGCACCCGCAATATGGGTTTAATTTCTTTGTCACAAGGCGGATTAAAAGTTTTAAGCCAGGAAAACTCTCCTATACTTGGAAATGCTATTCTCAAAATAAGTATTGATAAAGATGCCAACAAATGGATGGTTGCCGGTTATAAAAATACCTATTACTGTCTATCTGCACCGCATGATGCCAAAAACAGAAATCATACACACTATACTTCCGGCTATGGTGGTGTTACTGTTTATAAAGAACATAGTATGATTAATAATCCAAAATGGGTAATGTACGACAGTACTACCTGCCCGATGGATTTATTGGCACCTATGGATATCGCCGAAGATAAAAATGGAACAATCTGGCTGCCTACAGCACGTGAAGGATTAGTGGAATTTAAGGATGGCAATTTCAAATCCTATAAACATCCGAAAATTTTCCAAACCTCTTTTAATAATATTTATATCGCTCCCGACAGTAAAATCTATGTTACTGCCGGTATTGGTGGAATTAAGGTTTTCGAAAATGGTGTTGTATCCGATTTTGCCAAAAATCCGAATATGGGTGGTGCAAATGATTTGGTTTATGATAAAGACAATATTCTGTGGGCAAGCGGTTCCGGAGGACTTTCCCGCTATGTGAATAATGATTGGGAAACTTTCAACAAAAAAGATGGCTTGCCCTCCATTATTTTTTATTGCGTTTTCCGCGACAGCAAAAACATGCTTTGGGCCGGTTCAGCAAAAGGGCTTGTAAAATTCGATTCGAGCTGGAAACATGTTGATAAGGATATGGATTTGCCATCTAATGACTTCAACGCGATGGCCGAAGATGCAAGTGGAAAGCTATGGTTGGCAACGAACAAAGGAATTTCCATGTATGATGGCTCAACCTTTACAAACATCAATAAGGTTGAATCGCTGAAACTTAAAAACTTCCGTGTCACCTCGATTCTTACTGCTCCTGATAATGTTATCTGGATGGGAACCAGCACCAGTGGTTTATTGCGCTATGATGGCAGCAACTGGATGGAAATTACAAAGACAAATTCAGGACCCGTGTATGATGAGATTACTGCTATACATCTAGCAAAGGATGGCAAGCTTTATATCGCTTCTCAGATTTCTGACTTTGCATCAAAAGATTACAACCTGCCAAGCCAGGATCCGATTGAGCTGCAGCAACGCGCCATTATGGAAAAAATTAAACTTGCTGATCCTAAAAAAATACTCACCATTTATAACACAAAATAATTATGAACAAACTGATATTGATTTGCAGCATGTTGATGCTGTCCATTACAAAATTATCTGCACAGGAAGTAGATTATGACAAAACCACAGGTATGGTGCAGGTAGAAGGCAAGGACGCGTTTTTCCTGGTTTCAAAAAATAAAAAACTAATCACCAGCGACTACTCCCTTCAAAACATGGAGCACAAAGAATTGGCTTACCTGAAATACACTGACTATGGCGGCACTTCAGGTTATTTTATGGTATTCACGCATACCGGAAACCAATGCTCCATTACTGGTCTCGGAACTTTTGCCAATGCCAAACAGGTTGCGAAAATTATCGCTGCGGCGAACCTTGTTCAGAATAATGAAATGAGTGAAGAAGAAGAAAGAAAATTTATTATTCTGCATAACGGGACCTTTATCAGTACACCAGCTCCGGCCGAAAAAATAATAATTGCCAACGACAGCAGGAATACCGCTACACAGCCTGCTGACATCAGCATAAAAGAAGATAAAATTTACAATAACAGCGAGCTGGTTGGTTTTTTCAAGAGCAGCAAAGAAGAAGGGAACACCATCATTTCTGTTTATAATAATTCTGATGCATTGATTTGTAAAGCCTCACATCCTGACGGCAACAACAATGCTGACTGGAATCTTTCTCTTGATGGCAAAGCAGTCACTTTGCTCTACAATACTTCCGCACCAATGGAACGTTTATTTAAGTACCTGGCAGAAAAAGGTTACCTCTGATTCTGACTTTACTTCAAATGCAAAAGAGCTGTTCGTGATATCACAAACAGCTCTTTTACATTTACAACTAATTACCATTTTATAGCAATCTTCCCAGGGACCAAACCTTTAGCCAAAGCATTATGTGCTTCAACCAGCTGATTTGTTTCAAACAATTTTCCATCCAGTGGCACCAATTCTCCCTTATCAAATAATTGCATCGCTTCTTGCATACAGTGCTGCACCAATTGAGGCTTATAATCTGCAAGACGTAGCATGTTAACACCACATAGCGTGCGCGAATTCATCAGGAAGGGAACGGGATGATAAAACCCAAATGAGAGGGCGAAAGAAATCAATCCGAATATATTTCCTGCACTGCTCATCTGTGCAGCACCAATGCCCACCATACGGCCACCCGGCGCAAGATTACTGATTCCCTTCCGGATATAAGAACCACCTGCGGAATCAAACATGATATCAATCGTTCCTTTTCCTTCGAGGGCTTTATATTGTTCAAAAACATCTCCTTTTGAACGGTTCAGTACAGCATGAGCACCAAGACCAAGCACTAATTCAGCTTTTGCTTCTGTGCTCACTATGGCATAGATTTTCGCCTTCCTTCTTTTTGCCAATTGCAATATCAGCGAACCTACTCCCCCTGCCGCAGCGGTAATCAAAACTTTGTCACCCTCATAAATCCTTGAAGCTTCCTCTGCGCAATACCATGCTGTACTGGCCTGGGTTGCCATAGCTAATGCGGCACAAATACCTGATTCTTCTTTAATCTTCACCGCCGCCCTTTCATCCGTCACAGCAAATTGGGCATAGCCTCCAAATCGTGTCATTGCAGTAACACGATCACCTAAGCGGTGTAGTGTTACATTTTTACCAACAGCCACTACTCTTCCACAAACATCGTAACCCAATATCGCAGGCAGTTTCGGAGCATCCTGGTATTGGCCTTTGATGGCCAGTCCGTCTGCAAAATTCAACCCGAATGCTTCTGTTTGAATCAGAATGGCATTATCAGTCACAACCGGAACCGGAACATCCTGAAGTTCAAAAGCCTTTTCAGCACTTCCCTTCCGCACTTGTACAAATGCCTTCATTGTTTTATTCATTGTGGTACTTTATAAAATCAAACTTTAAAATATTCCATGCTAAGCCAGCTCAAGCGCACCGTCAAAACTACCTTTCGAAATCAAGACGATTGCAATCAACAGCAAAATCAGCATTTCAATTGAAAACAAAGCATACATCGCCATCATTCGAAACGTAAATCCTGCAATCTTATATTGAGGCCCGAAAGCCATGTAATACACATAAACAGGAAATAAAAACAAAAAAACTGTCAATGCCAGTTCAAGATAAACAAAGCCACCATCCTGCCACGAAACAGGCAACAACAGGAGAAGATTATAAACCAGCGCAATCAAAGCACAGCCCAATAAAACAAAACCGGAAACAATATGATGCTCTGCAATATTAAGTCTCAGGCGTCGAAACATCAGCCATCCATTGAAAGCAAAAAGAGGAATAAAAGAGAGAATTAAATACTTGATATTGGCATTAATAAAATTCAAAATCTTTACACCATCCTTATCCGCTTTTAATACTCCGGCAGTATCCGAAAATTCTTTAATGTAGTGCATTACCAACAGGTTGAATCCAACCAGCAGCAACAGAAGATAAAAGATATTGTAGTAACTGATACGCTTGCCATTGATATAATCCATTGCTGCCTTTCCGGGTCGGGTAAAGGTTTCTTTAACTGTAAAAAGAATTCCTTTTTCGATATGAAAAACGCCGTGCAACAAATCGTGCTCTATAAAATGACGAACGGTGATGCGGTGTGTGTCTGCTTTCTGGCCGCATTGACAACAGAATTTATTGCTTAGCTCATTACCACAATTCAGGCATTGTTTAGAAGACATATAGGACTAATTATTTCAATTGATAGGTTTAAAAAGTTGCTCACAAATATAATCAGTTTTGGTGCAGACAACCCTGCATTCAGCCATTTCCCTTATGGTTTTGAAGCCATTCGGGTTACATTTTTCAGCAAAGGACTGCCTCATTCAGTTTCAGATATTGAATTAAAACGATGGTTTTGACATCCATAATCTCATAGGAATCTACCATTTTATAGGCCGTATCAAAAGAAACTTCCATTACTTCAATATCTTCTCCCTCTTCTGCCAGGCCGCCACCTTCATATCTTTTCATCATTCCGGTGTAAGGTGTAATGTAGAAATGAATCTTTTCAGTAATGGCACCGGGAGCAATGTAGGCTTCCGATATCTTTTGCACAGATGGTACAACATAGCCGGTTTCTTCCTCCAGTTCGCGGACTATACACTCGTCAGGATTTTCCCCCTTGTTTAATTTCCCGGCACATGCTTCAATCAACATTCCATCTGTGTTCCCATTGATATAAGTAGCGATTCTGAGTTGCCTGATTAGTAAAACCGTCCGCTTTGTTTTATGATAAGGGAGAATTACTGCTGCATCGCCGGTGTCATATACTTCATACACCTGATTGCTCCAAACGGAGTTTCTGTTTAGCGTATCGAAACTCACTGACTTAAGCAACTTTCGTCCCTGAAATAATACTTCCTCTATTACATTTTTTAATTTCATCCGGTTCCTGATTATGGATGCAAGTTCCTTCTTTTGTCAATTAGTTTATCGGCTTTATCCATCCGTTTTAAACAATTACTGATTGTGATGCAATCAGATCTGCTGCAATTCCTTCCTGAAATTGTGCAAGGCCTGCTGCCACCAGGAAATCATTCGTGAACACTTTTGCCACTTCAGGACCCAACAATGCACTTCTGTATTGCATCCACTCCGTTTTGCGGTTCCCATACATATAATCACACAAACCCGGATAGGACCACTGCGCAGTTTTCCCCCAATGTATGGTAAACTTAATTCCGGCCTGCTGATAAACCTCTATCAGGCGTTGGCTATACTTTTCTATACTGATCATTTTTTTGCTTCCTTTCCACAATACTCCATCCATCTCAACAATACAGGTAACGGGAAACTTTGTAAAAGCAAGCGTGGCTTCTGAAGCTTTCACAAACCGCAAGGCCATTGCACCTGGTATGGGACCTTCATTCCGGGCGAGTTGAACAAACAAATCCAGCGCTTTACTTGTTTGTGAATGGTCTACGCCAATGGTGAATGCAAATGCAGGTCCTTTATGGATAGAATCCCAAAAAATCTCTCCGAGGGTTCCGGTCACTTCTGTATCCAGCTTAGGGAATAAGGTTCCTTTCATCGCTTTCAGCATCAGGGGTATTGACCGGTTAAAAGTACTGGCAAACCGGGCTATAAAGTCAGGCAGATCTTTGTACAAAGCCTGCTGAATAGTATCAATTGGATTGGGATAATTACTAGTGTATGTTTTTTTATAAATAACTTCTGCGACATAGTCCTCCTGCTCATTATAGGGATTCAGATAAACTTTAAAATGGTATGGTTTTAAAGGATGTCCCGCCGCATCTGTTTCACCTTCTATGCGAAAATCTGAGTTCTTAAAATCCTGGGATTCGGACAATTCCAGTGCATCCTTCCTGCTAATATGCCTGACATACCTTTTTAATAAAAATAAATCTTCCACCTCAATAAGCACCCCGTGAATAAATCCAAAGGAACCCAGGCCAACCAATGCAGCATTGAATAAACCATCATTCCTGACAACCCGCGATTTAATTTTAGCAGCAAAACTATCCTTCAATGCCGGTCTGCTATGTCGCTCCAGGTACACAACATCATCTGGTCCGGGGCCTGTAATCAGATTAATACCCACGACATAATCCTGCACAGAACCTACATCAACTGCTGAGCCATGAATACCGGTTGAAATAGCACCGGCAATCGTTTGACCATTACTGGCACCGCTAGTCTTCAGAGATTTCCCTTTATTAAAAAGAAAACCTGAAATCTCTTTAATTGTATTGCCACATTCCAGGAAGAACAAATTGTTGCTTTGATAAGCTGAACCGTTAACAACATCATCGCTGCCAATTTCAAACTTAATATTCATCATTGCATTAAAGTGCATCCGTTCTTTATGATGGGCAATATTATTCATCGACCAGGCAGAACCATAAGCCCGGAATCCTTCAGCTGCTGATAATGCTTCTGCAAGCAAACGACGAACTTCAGCAGCGCAATCATTATACCTTTCTAACTTGTCCGGAATCGTATGCATCGACGCGTGTTCGGTGCTAAGTAACAACCTGGCCGCAAAAGGGCCATTCTCGTGGAAGGTGTTCCAGGATTGTGTATGGTAGCTTTTTGTGACAGCCATAAACTAATTGTTTTGAGGTTTTACACATGCATATTTCACTTTTATTTTCCGGACTTTTCCGAATGTAATGGCATTCAGCAACACATGCCCAAGGCTCACCCGATACTCCACTGTATGGTATCCTTCACGACAATCAGCCAGGTACATTACTTCATTATTCATCAGGCCTAAACGTAGAGTAGTATCAATATGATTCACCTGTTTATTCCGCCAATATCCTTCTTCAGTAGCGATTGGTCCGTCAGGCGTTGCTGCAGCATTCTTCACAGAAAGCCTGACCGAATAGCAGGACGCCAAGAAGAACATAAAAGAAAAAAGACACGCTTTCCCTAACATTTCTTGATGAAAAAAAAACACCCGGAAAGACACACGGAGAGATGAATCAGATTGCTGTATCATAACAATATATTTTACTTCAAATATAATAAAACGTTCAGGTAATAGTATAAATGGAATAAACACAACCGTATTAAATCACAAACTCCCTGCCCAAAACAAAGAATCGGACAGGGAGTATGCTTAGCATTATTTCCGCCACAATATACTGTCGTAAATGCATTACCTGTCGGGGAAATTTCCACGATTTTTTCATTTATTTTTTGGAAGGGAAAGAATGGCCTACAACAAAAAAAACAAGTTGGGAAATTTAGGACAAAAAGGATAGTCTGCTGAAAAAACAATACTCTCGCCCGACAAACAGAAAAACCGGGCAGAGAGTATTGAACGCTTTAGTCGACTGCAAATTACACCAGGAACACTATTGCGTGTGAAGGAAATTTCCACGATTTTTTCATTTATTTTTTTGGAAAAGATTTGCAAAGACATGGATAATTACGGGAATCTTTACAGGAAGATCCGGTGAAGTTCTCTCCCAAAAAAAACAATACTCTCGCCCGACAAACAGAAAAACCGGGCAGAGAGTATTGAACGCTTTAGTCGACTGCAAATTACACTGGTAACACTATTGCCTGTGAAGGAAATTTCCACGATTTTTCCATTTATTTTTCAACTGACTTTCTTAATATTCATCGCTTCCCTTCCCGCTAAACCTGATTGTAACCTTTGTCCCGCTTGCTTTTCGTGTTTCGTCAGCAAGGTCTATTACGTTTACAGACGCCATTACACCAGGTCTGTAATTAATCAGTTCAATTCTTTCCTGGTTTATTTTTGTACCAAGCGATTGAGGCTTGTTCATTTTTGTGGCGTTAATAACGGCTGATTTTTCTCTCCCAATCCCATTGTCTATCACCTCAATAATCAAGGTGTCAGTATTGGGTTCAAACTTCAGGTTAATCGACAATTTACCGTCACCTTCGAGGTGCATAATCCCGTGCCAGATAGAGTTCTCGACATAAGGCTGTATCAGCAAGGACGGAATTTTGATAAAATCAATATCCAGTCCTTCCTGTATATTGATGGTCCAGCTCATTTTTTCCTTAACCCGCAAGGATTCCATTTCTAGATACAGCTCCAGGGTTTCAATTTCTTTGGCCAGGATACTTTCTTCATCACGGGATTGCTCCAGTATGTTTCGCATCAGCCTCGAAAACTTGCTCAGGTATAGAGAAGCCTCCGCAGCATTGTTCTGTTCGGTCAGCACCTTTATCGATTTCAGGCAATTAAATATAAAGTGCGGATTCATTTGTCCTCTCAATGAAGCCAGTTCCATCTTAGACACTTTCAGTTCGTGTGTTACATGTTGTTTCCTGGCCAGCACAACAACCAAGGCAATACCGATGATGAGCAGGAAAATCACAATCATCGCCACTATTATTCCATAAAGGATGTTACTCTGCATTGGTTATTACTTTTTGTTTGCTGTTTTTAAATTCGAGAAATACAAGTATAAAACCAATGGCTGTACACAAATACCGAAAATGGGAAAATACAAGCATAAGATTGGTTAACAAATCCATTTGACGGGCAGTTGAGTTTTCTACTATATAGTCATACATGGAAAAAAAAGGAATGTTGCATCCAAAAAACAGAATGACTCCAATTGCAAACCAAAACTGGCTTTGTCGGAACAAGGATAATTTATTCCATGCAGACTTATAGAGCACGAAGAAATAAGTTATCAACAAAACAAGTGCACCTGTAACGTAGGTTTTTACAGCAAAAACATGAATTGATTGATAATAAATTTCTGCGCACCAGCATGACCAGTAAAAAATAAGCAACACAAGCAGCCATTTAAATACTCTGCTTTTGAAATGCTGACTCGTAGCTACAAAAAGCAAAGAAAATTCTACAGGCATATAACAATTGTACAACCAGGTATTTCGCTGAAGATGCAATCGCATCTGCCAACCCAAAAACTCAACCAGAAAAGCGATACAAACCTGTACCGCTATTAACTTGGAAAATGCATCAAGTTTTCTAAAAATCAGGATTGCGAGCAGGCATGTTATAAATTCGGAAAACAAGTGTAACATCCTGTCAAAAGTATAATGTTTATAGCATTAAAAAGTGTAGTAGTTAATTGAAACGACATTACACTTCGTAGGACACAATTGCATATAATCCGCTGCATAATTTTTAAACGTATTAATTGCCGGCGTGGACATTCCTAAACGGAAATTGGCAACCACATGCATGCGGTAATTACTGGTAAGTGATTCATTCTGGTTGGCTACAAACGTAAATTTTATCCTGTCAGAAAGAGAGTACTCCTGATTGTTGTCACAATACATACGGGAAATCTGCTGG
>DLGS01000320.1 GCA_002482815.1 Bacteroidetes bacterium UBA7688 | reverse complement strand
ACTTTATTGTCGGTGTTGATAAAATACAAACCCCTGTCGTCGGTAATGGCGCTGCTGCCGCCGCTTGCCTGCATATAAGGCATCGCAACGTACTTGATGTATAACTTCAGCTGCTCTTCTTTCGTATACGTTCTATCCAGCTGGATTTTCAGTTGAAGACTGTCATAAGTGAACTTTACGGGTTTATCATTATGACCTATTGACACGCTTTCGATTTTCATTCCTTTAGCGTCCAGCACCAATGAATCGGTGGAGTAAAAATAAGGTTGCATCACCACCCATTCCTGGCCATTGGCAGTCTTTTCTTTATAATCAAAATTGAGCGCAACCCTTGTGTGTATAATATTCCACACCTTTGGAGCAGACGCCCTGAAAATATTCATCGGATTATTAAAAGCACTGATGGTAACGGTATCAATGTTTTTGGTGATTCCTTTATGCTTAGAAGATTTGCAGGAAAAAAATAAAGATGCTGCCAGCAAAATGCGGGTAAAAATTGGCTTCATAAATGTGAATGGGATGCTTTAAAAAACACAAACTGCTTGCATTTTTTTGCAATGTGCCAAATGTAAGGCAAATGAGGGATTGATAAGCTATGACAATTATAGGTCGGGTGCAGAAATTTTAATCCCTATTTCACTTAAAAATTGTAGCTTATATTTTTTTATTCTGTTTTATGAATCTAAATTGCGGCCTAAGATTAATTAAAACCTGAAAACACTTAATCAATCTGTAACCCATCTCCTTATGAAATTATTTTTACTGAGCTCATGTTTATTCCTGAGCAGCTTAACTTTTGGACAAAAGAAAACCAAACGTGTTTTATTCCTCGGAAACAGTTTTACCTATGTCAACGATTTGCCGGGAATGATTGCAGAGATTGCCAAATCTACCGGTGATTCTCTAAGTTATGACAGCAATTTGCCGGGTGGTCATTCTATTGGAAATCATTCCCTGAACACCGTTTCAATCGGAAAAATAATGCTGGGCAACTGGGACTTTGTTGTTCTTCAAGGGCAAAGTTATGAACTTGCAACGGAGACTCCCGAAGTTTATCCATTCCCTTATGCAAGAAAACTGGATAGCCTGATCAATGTCTATAATGATTGTGCTGAAACAGTTTTTTATATGACCTGGGGACTTAAAAATGGCGACCCATCTTCCTGCGCTACTGTCCCGTTTCTATGCACTTATGAAAAGATGGATAGTATCATCCATTCAAATTACAGGCGAATGACCGATTCCAACGATGCAATTGTTTCAGCGGTTGGTGCAGTGTGGAGAAGTATACGTAAAACGAATCCGCTGATTGAATTATACCAATCCGATGAAAGCCACCCTTCGCTGGCAGGAACTTACGCTGCTGCCTGCTGTTTTTATGCAAGTTTATATCGAAAAAACCCCGCTTTAATCACGTATAATCCGGGTATTCCACCAGCAGATGCTGCCATTATCAGAAATGCAGCCAAACTGGTTGTGTATGATAGTCTGTTGCATTGGCATATCGGAGCGTATGATCATATCGTCAATCCTAAATGTGCCACTACAAGTATTAAGGAAGAAAATTTGTCCATGTTATTGAGTATTTCTCCTAACCCTGTTACTGATATATTGACCATAAACAGCCCAAATCAATATAAAGAAGAGGTAATACAGGTGTATAACAGTATGGGCGTTCAGGTTGCTTCTTTTAATTTTAAACAATCTGTTCAGGTGAATGTGGCTGACTACCCGGTTGGGCTTTACTATGTCAGGCTGAAGAATCATCCGGCCAAAGCCTACAAATTCATCAAGAATTAAGAGCTCATACAGAAGAATAGAAGATAATTGGAAATCTTTTAGCTGTGTTTTATCCAGCACAGCAGTGTATTGGATGGTCAGTCTTACCTGTTCTTCTTTAGTATATTTTCTATTCAGTTGAATTTTTAAAAAAACTGCTTCTATAATTTTGGCAAAAACAGGTTTGCAAACAGAATGCAATCTATATACTTAACAACACAAACTCAAATGAGTGATAGCATAGGGGATATCCTGAATGGATTTTTTTATTGGTTATTATCATTGTTGTTTGCAGTCTGAAATTGATTAGTACCTGAAAACAATTAATACATCTAAAACCCTACAACTCATGAAAATTATCCTTTTAAGCTTATGTCTTATCATAAGCATCTCAAGCGCTTACAGCAAAACCAAGAGAGTATTGTTTCTCGGAAACAGCTATACCTATGTCAATGATCTGCCCAAAATGCTTGCAGATATGGCCAAATCCACCGGAGATACATTAATTTACGACAGCAATACACCCGGAGGTCACTACATCGGTGATCATGCCTTTAATACTGTTTCGCTTGGTAAGATTATGGCCGGGAACTGGGATTTTGTAGTACTTCAGGGCCAAAGTTTTGAATTGACTTCTACCACACCCGAAAAAAATCCTTATCCTTATGCAAAGAAACTGGACAGCATTATCAATAAATACAACGATTGTGTAGAAACGGTTTATTATATGACTTGGGCCAGAAAGAATGGCGATCCATCCTCCTGCGCTACAGTTCCTTATTTATGTTCTTATGAAGAAATGGACAGTGTTATTCATAAAAACTATATGTGGATGACTGATACTACTAATGCAATTGTTGCTCCTGTAGGG
>DLGS01000170.1 GCA_002482815.1 Bacteroidetes bacterium UBA7688 | reverse complement strand
GGTATCTACGTGCTGGTCGGGCAAAAGCTGCAGGCTTCCGTCTTTCATACGGCTAAACTGCATAAACACATTGTTCCAGATTTCTATCACCTGCGGATGGTCTGCATTTACCAGATCAGCACCCGGTGTTTGTGCACGCTCTTCGGCAGAGCGGCAATCGACGTGTATTTCAGAACAAGGGCCACATGGACCTGTTTCGCCCATTTCCCAAAAATTATCTTTTTTATTGCCTCGCAAGATGCGGTCTCCGGCAACATATTTTTTCCATTCATTGTAGGCTTCTTCGTCAAAAGGCAAGCCTTCTTTTTCATCGCCTTCAAACACGGTAACGTACAATTTATCCTTATCAAGCTTGTACACTTCGGTCAATAATTCCCAACTCCAGGCGATAGCTTCTTTTTTAAAATAATTGCCAAAGCTCCAGTTGCCCAACATTTCAAACATCGTATGGTGATAGGTATCCACGCCCACTTCTTCGAGGTCGTTGTGTTTTCCGCTTACACGCAGACATTTCTGCGTATCAGCAATACGCTTGTGCGGAGCTGGTTTGTTGCCCAGGAAATAATCTTTAAACGGCGCCATACCCGAATTAATAAACAAAAGAGTCGGGTCGTTTTTCACCACGATGGGTGCAGATGGAACTATAGTGTGGCCCTTCGATGCGAAAAAATCAAGGAATTGCCGGCGTATTTGAGATGCTGTCATTGTACTGAAAAATAGGGCGCGAAGATACTTTAGGATTTTTGATTTTGAATTGGAGATTTTGGTTGAGTGTAAATAAAAAAACCCGAACGCAGGGTCCAGGTTTTTTATTTCAAAAAATATTTGCTGTAATAAATTAAGCAGTTTTTTTGGCTTTAGCTTTTGCAGCTTTCAAAGGACGTGATAAACGGCTAACACCGAAACTTCCTTTAGTACGTTTACCTTTAACGGTACGTTTGTCTCCTCTTCCCATTTTGATTGTTTTATTTTGATATTAATTTTGTAAAAATAAGGCATTTTAGAGAATAAAAAAGCAAGCAACTCAACAGCAGCTTGCTTTTTTATATTGCAACAGCAAAAAAATTATTTTTTACCGCTTGCAATTCTTGTTGAAAATTCTTTACCAGCTTTGAACTTAGGTACTTTGCGCGCTTTGATTTTGATAACTGCTCCTGTTTGAGGGTTACGGCCATTACGTGCAGCACGCTCAGAAACAGAGAATGTTCCGAAGCCTACCAATGTAACGCGGTCACCTTTTTTCAGGGTAGCGATAACGGTGTCAGTGAAAGAATCCAATGCAGTGTTAGCCTGAGCTTTTGTGATACCTGCATCTTTCGAAAGTTTGTCAATCAAATCAGCTTTGTTCATAATTGTTGTTTGTTTTTTTTAGAAAAAAATATTGTTTGTGTGTAAGGCAAATATACAGCGGATTGTTTCATTTCAAAGTTTTGAACAAATTTTTTTTTTCGGCTCAAAGCCTTTACTATGGCTATTTACGAAACAATCCAATGTTAAGACTGCTTACTACCATAGATTTCATTAACAAATAAGGCTGAAACAGAGGACTATAAGGTATTACATAGTATCTAAGTATAGACTCCTATTATTCCTGCAACTGCATAAGGCTTCGAAACGCGACCAACTGATTACTCCAACGTTTTTGCGTTTCCTCACGCATAGCAGGAGCAAACTGTTCGATATAGGTATCGTATTCTGTTCTTGAGTTACAATAATATTGAGCACAAAAGGTAGGGCCATCGGTATCATCCTGATCGACCAGGCGAAAAAATTTCGCATCTATGAAACATCCGGTATTCATCAACATCGGAATATGCTCTTTTATCATCCAATAACGCCAGTCGGCTGCTATAGAATGATCTACTTTTATTGTGACGTTGTATACAATCATCTGCGATTATTTTATGGCCTCTTTCAATTGCTTGAATAGCTTAAATCCGTGTTTAACAAAAGAAAATGTTTTCACACTGGGCGAACCGCCACTTCTGTCGCGGAAATGAATTGGAATCCATTTGATTTTTTCCTGCTTGTTACTCAATACAGAAACCAGAATATTGGCCAGATGGAAATCTGCCGGAATTTTATAGGCAATATTTTTCATTAAATCTGCATGAATCAATCGGTAAGGTACGTTCCCATCTATAATCCATTGACCGGTTGAGGCAAGGGTGAAAATCCTTACAAATTTGGAAATTATTATTCGCTGCAAACCATCATCGCGTGTCACACGCTGACCATAAACAGCCTTATTATTTTTACTGGCCGCTACCACTGCAGGAAAGTATTTTGGGTCGCACTGACCATCGGAATCAATTTGAAAAATCCAATCGGCCCCTGCTTCCAGTCCCATCTGATAGCCTATTACACAGGTTTGACCATGTCCTGAATTTGGTTTATTCACAATTTTAAGCTGACTATATTTCTTTGCCAACTCTTCAAGTATATTTAGGGTATTATCTTTCGAACCATCATTTAAAATACAAAAGGTATACTGCACCCCGGAAGCCAGCAAAGCGGATTGCCACTCTTCAATTACACCACCAACGGCTTCTTCTTCGTTATAAACGGGCATTACAACCCAAAGGTGATTAATTTCCATGCTGTGCTTTTATCTTTTCAAATGTTTTCAGGGCCAATTCCAGCACTTCGTCTGTATTGTAATATTTATACTCTGCCAATCTACCACAGAAAAAGACATTATTATCGATTGTTTCTTTTTCTGCCAGTACCTTATACTTTTCGTAAAGCAAATGATTTTGCTCCATCGGAATAGGATAATAAGGATCACCCTCTGCTTTGGGATATTCGTAAGAGATAACAGTATGCGGATGCTGCTGCCCTGTTACATGTTTAATTTCAACTGTTCTTGTGTAATCGTAATCATTAGGGTAATTAATTTGCACACAAGGTTGTTCGAACTCAACAGGTTTTTCCTGAAAATCAAATTCCAGGGAACGCCAGGGTAGTTTTCCAAATGTGCATCCGAAATATTCATCAATCGGACCGGTGTAAATAGTTGCTTTTGCCGGTTTGATTGTTGAACGGATGTCATTGAAATCTGTCTCCAGGCGAACTTCAATATTCGGGTGATCAACCATTTTTTTAAACAGCTCAGTAAAACCCTTAGCAGGAGTCAGCTGATATTCGTGATCAACATACCGTTCATCTTTATTTAACCTTACCGGAATCCGTCCACAAACTGAGGGCGCTAAATCACGCGGATGAATTGCCCACTGTTTCAAAGTATAATTCAAATAGAAAGACTCGTACATTTCCCTTCCCACACGCGACAGCACAAACTCTTCTGAGTTTGCAGGATGTTCAATTTTCTCTCTCTTTTCTTCGAGCAATTTTTGTGCACCGTCTGCATCGAGGTTTGCGATTTTGAAAAATTGCCCTAAGGTTAACAGGTTAATCGGAAAAGGAAATAACTCTCCGCCAGTACTGCTTTTCACAATGTAATTTCCGGGTATCCAATCTGTAAACTGAGTAAGATATTCAATCAGGTTTTTATTATTGCTGCGAAAATAATGAGGACCATACCGGTGAATCATTAATCCGGAGTCGTGGAAAGTATCAAAACAATTTCCAGCAACATGGTTTCTTTTATCAATCAATAACACTTGCCAGTTTAGCTGACTTGCAAGCCTTTCGGCAATCAGGCAACCAACCGGACCAGCGCCGGCTATTACTACATCGTACTGTTTATTCATTGGTTTTCAATAGGATTTATGCAAAATAATGAAAGTGGTATAATATACAAATAGTCTATCCATACATTATACCACTCTTCAATCAAATAGAAGACGTAATATCTTCTGAAAATGTTAGTTATATTCTACAATGTTCTTTTGGTTTCCACTTCTTCATAACCTTCCACGATATCACCAACCTGTATGTCATTGTAATTTTTAATCATCAATCCACATTCGTAGCCGTTGTTCACTTCTTTCACATCGTCTTTGAAACGTTTCAGTGAAGAAAGCTCGCCTGAATGAACTACAATACCCTGACGGATAATGTTCAACTTGGTTTGACGCGTCATCTTACCATCAAGCACATAACAACCTGCAATGGTTCCTACGCCACCAATCTTGTACACTTCGCGTACTTCGATATTGGCAACAACTTTTTTCTCCACTTTGGGTTCCAAAAGTCCTTCCATTGCACCTTTGACATCCTGAATGGCGTCGTAAATAATGGAGTAATTGCGAATCTCGATATTTTCCTGATCGGCGAGTCTTGCAGCCTGAGAAGATGGACGAACCTGGAAGCCAATGATAATGGCATCCGATGCTGTTGCCAGCAATACATCGCTCTCTGTAATCTGACCAACCGCTTTGTGGACAATGTTAACAGCAACTTCCTCAGTAGACAGTTTTTGAAGTGAATCGCTCAAAGCCTCTACCGAACCATCGAAATCACCTTTGATGATAATCGGCAATTCTTTAAAGTTACCCAAAGCCAGACGACGTCCAATTTCTTCAAGTGTAAGATGTTTACGGGCGCGGATACCTTGCTCACGTA
>DLGS01000436.1 GCA_002482815.1 Bacteroidetes bacterium UBA7688 | reverse complement strand
ACCATCTACAAGCCAGCCAATGGCTCCCATATCAGCCCAGGTAAGGGTAGGGTAGTTAAAGATGCTGGAGTATTTTGCTTTGCCGGAAAGCAAATCTTCTATTGTCTGCAAACGGCTTATACCAAGCGTTTCAACAGCGCTGTACAAATACAATCCGTGTCCCGCTTCGTCCTGTACTTTTGCCAATAAGGTTGCTTTTCTTTTCAAAGATGGGGCACGGGTCAGCCAGTTTCCTTCAGGCAACATCCCGACAATTTCAGAATGCGCATGTTGAGAAATCTGACGGATGAGCGTTTTGCGATAAGCATCCGGCATCCAGTCTTTGGGCTCAATTTTTATTTCAGCATCAATTTTTGCCTGAAACTGTTCTTCGAGATTGATTTGAGGGCTCATAAAATTGTGTTTTTAGTATTGTTTGAAAATAATGTTTTGAATAATTTTATCGGGCATCAAAATTGACTACGACATTTTCACTTCGGGGATGAGCCTGGCAAGCCAATACAAATCCTCTCTCAATTTCGTCTTTTTCCAGCGAATAATTCACATCCATTTCTACTTCACCTGATTCTATTTTGCAACGGCAAGTAGCGCAAACACCACCTTTGCAGGCAAATGGAAGATCAGCACCGTTTTTAAGTGCGGCGTCCAAAATGCTTTCACCATTATAGCCAAGCGTCAGCAAGGTAGTTGTTCCATCCAATGTTACCGATACATTGCTCATAATGTCATTGCTGACATTTTTTTCCTTGCGCTCCTGTTGTTTTTGTGCAGCAACTGCGGAAAAAAACAATTCGTAATGCACATCTTTTTCAGGAACACCCGCTGCTATCAAACTGTCTTTAGCCGATAAAATCATTTCTTCAGGACCACATAAAAATGCTGCACTGATAGTCTTCGGATTGACTATTTTCTCCAGAAAGTAATTACATTTTGCAGCATCAATTCTACCGCACATCAAATCTGTATCCGCCTTTTCGCGGCTGAGGATATGATAAACACTGAAGCGCTCTATATATTTATTCTTCAGTGCTTCCAGTTCTGATTTGAAGATGATGGTTCCTCTGTTTTTGTTGCCGTAAAGTAATGTAAACTGACTATTCGGTTCTGTTTGCAGGATAGTTTTAATAATGGATAAAATGGGTGTAATACCACTTCCTGCCGCTATCCCAAAATAATGATGTTCATTTTTATTATCAAGAGGAGTAGTAAATAATCCTTGTGGCGTCATTGTTTCCAAAACATCGCCCACTTTCAGTTCATTGTTAATATAAGTAGAAAATACGCCTTCCTCTACCTGTTTGATAGCCACCCGAAGTTCATTGTCCAAGGGGCTGCTGCAAATTGAGTAAGAACGACGGATTTCTTCCCCGTTCATTTCTTTTTTGAAAGTCAGATATTGACCTTGTTTAAAAATGAAATCTGATTTCAGATTTTCTGGCAATTCAAAAGCCACAGAAACGCAATCAGCAGTTTCGCGGCGGATGTTTTTTACATTGAGTGGATGAAATGTGATGCTCATATTTTGTTTTATGCTTTTATGCCATTCATCAAAATGGCGCTGATGTCTTTTGCTAAGTCTTCTTTTGTAACCCCGCGGCTTGGCTTGTACCAGAGTTCTACCCATCTGAGTGAAGAAAGAATGGTGAATAAAGCTACAGAAACATTGACCGGTTTAAATGAGCCGTCTTCAATACCTGCAGTAATAAGAGAAGCAAGATGTTTTTCGTATTCATTGCGCATGGCTTTGAATTCGATAAGTTTTTTACTGTTCAGAAACTTCCAGTCATTGTTCAATACTGACACTGCATCTCCATTCTCAATAATCATCTTCACATGAAATGCAATTAAAGATTCAATTTTTTCTGAGAAACTATTGGGTTGTTTTTCAATTTCGGTAAGCTGTTCGTCGTACTTTCTTCCAACACTGAAGCAAATTTCTTCCAGGATTTCATCTTTCGATCGGATATGATTGTACATACTGGCTGCCTCTATACCCACTTTTTCAGCAAGGTCGCGCATTGACGAACCCCCAAACCCTTTTTCTCTGAAGAGTTTTGCGGCTTCAGTTAAAATTTTTTCTCTTTTTGAAATTTTTAGCTTGCTTGTTGACATTGTTTCAGCGCCTGAGACAGGCAGAATTCAAAGGTAAAAGATATTTTTGAAACTAACAAACGTTAGTTAGACTGTTTAATTATTGTATTTTTATTAGATAAGGAGTTCGTAAATTTATTGCTCAACCTCCAAACTGAATAGTATGAAAAAATATCTCCTCAAATCTTATCTTCTTTTACTTATTTCTTTATTCATTATAAATGAATCCATAGCAGATCCCGTAAAAAAAGTTAATGCTCCTGTAAAAAAAGCAGCTTTTAAAAAACACCAACCCAAAAAAGTTAAACCAATCCCTGGCGCTGTTTATGTGGTTGGTACTAAATCAAGAGTACCGGTAGGGTTTACCAGGAGCTATAGCAAAAAAGGGAAATATACTTACATTACACAGTATAATATTTATGACCAGAAAAATAAAAGCATCCGTAACGTGGTGGCTGTTCATAACAAAAAGGATCATACTATTGAAGTTACCGTAAAGGATATGGAAAGACCTGGTTTTCCTGTAATAAACATCGAGCGTACCAAATATTCTACAGCCTATATGGGTCGGTTTGGTTCTTATGGTAAAGTTGGAGCGATAGGCCAGGGAAAAGCAGGAACAACGTCTGTAGCGCCCGGCCAGTTGACTTTAAAATTTTTAAGTAAAAGATTTGATTATGTAAAAGTAGTTCATGTCGCCGGGTCTCACGAAGACACCGGAACAGATTTGCAGGTTTATATTTTGGATGAACAGGCGCAATAATTTTGTCAGAAGAAAGCGTCTTCAAAATGTATGATTTCTGCTGTGGTTTTACCTCGTTGAATAATGCTGATGACATCGAACCTGATGTCTTTATTGCAATTATTTTTTATGAAATAGTCTTCGGCAGCTATTTTTAAATATGCTTTTTTTGTTTCAGAAACGGCTTCTTCCGGAAACCCGAAATTGAAGTTGCTTCGTGTTTTTACTTCTACAAATATGATTGTATCATGATTTTCAACAATGATATCTATTTCCTTTTTACCACTTCGCCAGTTAGTCTCCAGGATACAGAAACCTTTATTTTTTAAAAAATTCACGGCCAACAGTTCTCCGTTTGTGCCTATTTCATTATGTTTGGACATTGAAATAAAAATATGGAAGATTTAATAGTTCAGTTTACACATCAAATGCGTGAATCTCTAGCCATTGCAAACAGCTATAAATTCATTGCTGCTAAAAATACAAAGTTCAGTAACGTAATCCTAACCGGTCTTGGAGGAAGTGGAATTGCTGGTTCGATAGTACAAAATTTCGTTTTTGATAAGATTAAAGTGCCATTCATTGTCAATAAAGATTACTTTCTGCCTGCTTTTGTCAATAAAGATTCTTTGGTAATCGTTTCCTCTTATTCAGGCAATACAGAAGAAACCATTGCTGCACTAAAGACTGCGATTAAGGCAAAAGCCACCATTGTCTGCATTACATCCGGCGGTATTATTGCAGATTTGGCAAATAAAAAAGGAATTGATTGTATTATTTTGCCTTCCGGAATGCCTCCGCGTTCCTGCATAGGGTATTCTATGCTACAGGTAATACGAACTTTTGAACATTTTGGTGCTGTGAAAGGAATTCTTTCAAAAGATATTGTAGCAGCAATTTCCTTGTTAGATACGGAGGAAAAAGATATTCGTAAAAAGGCCAAAACTATTGCCTCCAAATTACTGGGCAAGTTACCGATTATTTACTCTGCATCTGATTATGAAGGGATGGCAATCAGGTTTCGTCAGCAATTGAACGAAAACAGTAAGATATTGACCTGGCATCATGCAATTCCCGAAATGAATCATAATGAACTGGTAGGCTGGAGAGATAAAGATCCAAATAAGGTAGTATTGATTCTGCGTAATGAGAATGATTACGACAGGGTGCAAATGAGAATGGAAATCAATAAAAAAGTAATTAAGGCATACACTCCAAATATTATAGAGATTTACTCAAAAGGCACTAGTTATTGGGAGCGAATCTTCTATTTTATACACCTTACCGATTATATTTCAATTGAGTTGGCAAAATTGAGAAATGTGGATGCTACGGAGGTGAAAGTTATCGACTTTTTGAAAGGATCTCTTGCAAAATCTTAAAAAGTTATTTAAAATCAGGTCCTCAAACCGGCAATGTCCAATCGCCATTTAGTTTGAGGACCTTTTCTATTACATCTCTTACACAACCTGAGCCGCCGATATAGGGCGAAATGTATTTTGAAATTGTTTTGATTTCTGGTGCGGCATCATTTGGACATGTTGGAAGCCCGCATAATTGCATGACGGCATAGTCCGGAATATCATCACCCATATAGAGCGTTTCTTCAGGATTCACTCCATATTGCCTGAATAATTGTTGCAACAAAACTTTTTTGTCGGGTACGGCAAAATGAGCTTCTTCAACACCCAGCTTTTTGAGGCGTATACAAGGCGCTTCCTGCCTTCCGCCACTGATTACCCATACATTGTACCCTTTCTTTACCGCAAGCTCTGTAGCATACCCGTCTCTGATATTCATTTTGCGCAATAAATCACCGCTATCAGTAACCAAAAGTTTGCCGTCGGTCATTACACCATCGATATCAAATACGAATGTGCGGATCTTAGAGAAAAGTTCGAGAATGTTCATTTGTTATTTTTGATTATCCCGCCATTCATATACCCAGCTGCTTTGTATCATTTCGAGGTGGCCTTCATTACAATCTTCTCTTTTACCTTCGAAATGAGGAAGGGTTAAAACCCATTCCAATAAGTCGGTGAAACGTAAACGGTATATTTTACTTTCAGTAAATTCATCACCAAATTTTTCGTAAAGTTTTAGTGCAATATCTTCATAATCATTCCAATTGATTGGCGGTTCGTACATTTGGCTGGTAATTTTTATAATGAAATAAGATCAGTGATAATCTTTAATTAATCTCCGTAAATCAGTGTTTGATCGGGTAGGGTAACATTGACAGTTCCGGTCATATTTGTGTTCAAAATACATTGGCATCCCAATCTTGAGTTGATTTGCGGATTGCGGGCACGGTCAATAAAATCTTCTTCACGGTCAATTATTTCCGGAAAAAACTCATCTCCGGCATTTACGTATAGATGACAAGTGCTGCAGGCACAAACCATCCCGCAATTGTGATGAAGCTCTATATCGTTATCCAGCAAGGCTTCCAGAACACTTTGCCCACCTTGGACATTTTCTAAAGTGATGGGTTCTACGCCTTGTTGTTCAAAATTTATTTTTAAAGTATACATTCAGGTTTTATCAATTAGTTCGCAAAGGTAAATGATACCGTTATTTATTGAGCATCGTTTTCATACATCTTTCTTATAGACATTGATAGGGTTTCGTATAAAGCTGCACGGTCAGGATTATTACCCAGGATTTCAAGATGTTTGCTTATTGTAGCCTCGTCGCCACGGATGGCAGGTCCGGATTGCGAACTTTTTGCCGTATGGCTATGAATGCGCTCAAAAGTTTGCTGAATAATTGGCTTTAAATAATCGAAGGAAATATTTTGTTCATTGCAAATATCTTCTGCAATTGCCAATAAATGATTGGTGAAGTTGTTTACAAAAACAGCTGAAAGATGAAGTGAGAGCCTTTGCTGCACAGTTGCAAGAAATGCTTTTCCGGTAATACTTTGGGCTACATTTAAAATGGTTTTTTCTACATCATCGCTATTACCTTCTATTGAAACCGGAATATCATTTTGTAAAGGAAGGTGGGATTTGACAATGGAATAAACCGGCCAGAAAATCCCGTAATGCTGCGCAGCGTTTTGCAAAACATCAATAGAGGTAGCTCCGGAAGTGTGAATTAAAATTGTGTTTTTAAAGTAAAGCTGGCCGGCAATTTCACTGATTGCTTTGTCTTTCACAGCCAAAAAGCAAAGATGGTTTTCTTCATCTGGGATATCTGAATAGGATGGATGAATGATAGTACTGTAGTGACTGGCAATCTCCTGCAGCGCAACA
>DLGS01000288.1:4789-6098 GCA_002482815.1 Bacteroidetes bacterium UBA7688 | reverse complement strand
GGAGCACCTGCTTTATCGTTGGTACCCGAAGCGCGCGCTCCGCCGAAGGGTTGCTGTCCTACTACCGCACCGGATGGCTTGTCGTTGATGTAGAAATTACCGGCAGAATTGGTTAGTTTTTTTGTCATGACATCAATGGCATATCTGTCCTGAGAGAAAATGGCGCCTGTAAGCGCGTATTCAGAAGTACTGTCTACAATGTCCAGCATCGCTTCCCAATTATCAGCTTCGTAAACGTGTAAAGTAACAACAGGGCCAAACAGCTCTTCGCACATCGTTACATATTTAGGGTCAGTTGTTTCTATCACCGTTGGCTCAATAAACCAGCCATTTGTTTTATCATATCCGCCACCGGCAAGAATGCTGGCTGTGCCATTGCTGTTTTTGGCAGCATCAATAGCGCCGGCCAGTTTGTCAAATGATTTTTCGTCAATTACTGCATTTACAAAATTGGTAAAATCATCTACAGGTCCCATTTTCAGGGTTTTCATTTCTGCAATCAATTTGCTTTTTACTTCTTCCGCAAGATTGCCTGGGATGTAAACGCGAGAAGTTGCAGAGCATTTTTGTCCCTGATATTCGAATGCGCCACGAACAATATTGGCCACCACCGAATCTACGTTTGCAGCAGGGTGAGCAAAGATGAAATCTTTACCGCCGGTCTCACCAACAATGCGTGGGTAGGTTTTGTATTTGCTGATATTTTCACCGATTGTTTTCCAGATACTTTGGAATACACCGGTAGAGCCTGTGAAATGAATACCGGTAAAGTCAGCGTGTTTAAAGCAAACATCGGCAATAGTGGCGCCGGAAGGATAAATAAGGTTGATAACACCGGCAGGCAAACCAGCTTCAATCAGAATATCCATAAATAATGCTGCAGCCAAAACCTGCGTGTTGGCTGGTTTCCAAACCACCACATTACCACACATAGCTGGTGCTGTAGGCAGGTTTCCACCAATAGCCGTGAAGTTGAACGGTGTAATCGCTACCACAAAACCTTCCAGCGGGCGATACTCCAGACGATTGTTGAAGCCTTGCGGAGAAATTGGTTGCTCGTTGTATATTTTAGAAAGGAAATGAACATTGAAGCGCAGAAAATCAATCAGTTCGCAAGCACTGTCAATTTCAGCCTGGAAAGCATTTTTGCTTTGACCGAGCATAGTTGCCGCGTTCATTTTGAAACGATATTTGGTAGCCAGCAATTCTGCTGCTTTCATAAAGATGGCTGCGCGATGTTCCCAAGGTGTATTTGCCCATTGTTCGCGGGCGGAAAGTGCTGCAGTAATAGCTTGATTGATGTGGCTGG
>DLGS01000288.1:0-4689 GCA_002482815.1 Bacteroidetes bacterium UBA7688 | reverse complement strand
TGTGGCGGGCGGAGTTCGGTTGTTTTACCACTGCGTACAGCTTTTCCACCGATGTACATTGGAATGTCATGGGTTTTGCTTTTCAGGTCTTTCAGCGCTTCCTGCAAGGCTTTGCGCTCTTTGCTACCGGGTGCATAGGCTAATACGGGTTCGTTTACGGGTTGGTTAAAATGAAAATGTCCGTTATGCATAAATAGGTGTTGTTTTAAATTGTTTATTTTTTGGAAAGGCAAAGGTAAAATTGATTTCGGATTTATGAATTTAAGATTTTGGTAAGGGATTTTTTTCACGCAAAGGCGCAAAGGAACCGCAACGACTGTAGATTTAAAATAAAAAAATCAGCTACCCGGTCCGGATAGCTGATTTGAAATTACAGGCAATTTGTTTATTTCTTCGTGTACTTAATTTCCATTGATTTGGTTTCTTTTCCATCCTCGTCAATCATGTACATTGTAAATTCGTGGTGAGTATCATCTACCATTTTTAATATTTGCTTTACTCCGGTTTCGGAACCGTCACCCATACCTGCAGCAACACATTTGCCCATATAGGTAATCGTTTTAGTTGCCTCATCCCATGTTCCTTCAGAATACATCATACCCGTTCCTGAATTATCAACCCAGGTATTGATAAATTTCTTTTTACCATTGTCATATCCTGTTGTGCTGATTCCTTCAAATGGCATACCCATCATCGTTCCTTTGCAGGTTTGTACCTGGTATCTTCCACCCAATATCATTTTAAAATTTGCTGACAAAGTGGTTACGGATGGTGGCGCATCGGGGCTCATCCACATGGTAGATTCTGCAGTCCAGTTGCCATCCTGTGAAGCTAACATCTGGTGCATTGACCCGGGAGTCATATACTCACGCCAGTTTTTTTCCATTGTGGCTGAGTCTGGTTTTACACTAGCCTTCTTTTCTTCTGCTGCCACAGGGGCTACCACAGCAGTGTCTTTGGTTCCGGGAGTTACAGTGGTGGACGTGTCGCCGCCACAACTGCTCATTAATGCACATGCCATGCCAAGAAGTAAGAATGTCTTTTTCATATTCGGAGTTTTGTTTGATGCAAGATAAAAGATTTGATCTATTTTAAAAAACTGTATGGAAATATTTTAAAATATAGACAAGCGTAAATTTTGTAAATCTAAATGCCAATTGCATAATTCCTCCTGTCAGGCGGAATCTAATTTTGGAGTAAAATACAGATTATGCCTGAAGGTCCATCCATTATTATCCTCCGTGAATTGGCGCAAGAACTGAAGCTCGAAGGCAAAAAAGTAATCAGTGCTGAAGGCAATACGAAAATCGATTTAGAAAGACTAAAAGGACAAAAGCTGGTAGCCTTCAAAAGCTGGGGCAAGCACTTCCTGATTTGCTTTCAGGATTTCACCATCCGGATTCACCTCCTGATGTTTGGCAGCTATCGTTTTAATGAACGCAAGGATTCTCCGGTTCGTTTAAGGCTTTCGTTTAAAGGCGCAGAACTTAATTTCTATACCTGCTCGGTAAAATTGCTGGAAGGTAATATTGAAGATCATTACAACTGGGGAGGAGATATAATGTCGGATGAATGGGATGCAAAAGCAGCGGCGAAAAAACTGAAATCAATACCTGATACTTTGGTTTGTGATGCACTGCTGGACCAGGATATTTTTGCAGGAGTTGGCAATATCATAAAGAACGAAGTGCTCTACAGAGTTGCTGTCGATCCTCATTCTAAAGTAGGCGATTTACCGCCAGCCAAAACAAAACAGCTGATTAAAGAAGCACAACAATACAGTTTCGATTTCCTGAAATGGAAAAAAGAAAACACACTGAAAAGCCATTGGCTGATTCACACCAAAAAGAAATGCCCTGAGGAGCATACTGTTCATAAAGCATACCTTGGAAACACAAAGCGGCGCAGCTTCTTCTCCACTAAATGCCAAAACTTGTATGAATAAAACAGGGGAATATCCACAGGAGGAAATTATGTAAGAGAATCTTTGAATAGTATAACAAACAGCTTCATTCATCTTGCGTCCTTTGCATTAGAAAAACAAATTCATTTTTTAAAACGAATTTTATGTCATTCCAAAATATACTACACCTGAAAGTGCCCGCTGCGAAAATAGTTTTGACTGTTCGCGAAGGATTCGGGACGCATTTGCTTCCGGTTTTTTATTCGGGTAGTATCGACCTGGTGATGCAAAATCTGTTTATTGTTGTTATCAGTAAACTGGTGGAATATGGCAAAATCAGTTTTGTAATAAATTCTTCCAAAAAGGGTTTACTGACAATATCCGGTGTTTTAAGGAATGAGTGGTCAGACCTTCTGCAAACGATTAAAACTTTCCCAGGCAGCCATCAGCCCGACTCTTCGATGATAATGCTGAGAATAACCAACCAGGGAATGGTACAGGTTTATACTTCTTCCATTTATCAGGCCTTGCATAAAATATCTAAAAGTAAAGGCGCGATAAGATCGCCGGAAACAGAAAATTTTTCAGCCAAAAAAGTTGCTTAACCAATTAAAATAATCGTTTGAGGTCAGTCCTCAACTCTATATATACAAGCCAGGGTAATTCTACCCTGGCTTAATTTTTTGCTTTTCAGCCTATCTCACCTGAAAAAGAATTTTCATATTAAGTATTTTAATGATTATATTCGTATTGTATTGGTTAGTGATTTCGCTATATACAAAGCGATTTCTTTCATTATTTTTCACTTCAAAATTTTTGAATTATGAAATTGTCCAACTTTAAATCACTTTTAGTCATTATGGCCATAGCGGCTATTTTGCCTTCCTGCAAAAAAGAAAGTGTTGACCCTACCCCTCTTCCAGACAATAATGCGGCAGAGCTTGCCAAGGTATTAAAGTCGAAGGCGCCAACATTTCAAAACTTCACGATAAACGCTTCTACCGGAGGCACTATCACAACATCATTTGGCACCAGATTCAAATTTCCTGCCAATATCTTCCGCAACCCTGACGGCAGCATTACTACCGGCTCTGTAGACATAGCTGTGAAAGAAATACAGGATGCCAGCGCTATGATTCTTGCGGACAGGCCAACCGCAACGAGTGATGGCAAAATGCTGGAATCCTTTGGTGAGTTTTTTATTGCAGCCCAACAAGGAGCCAGGAAGCTTAATCTGAATAAAGACTCCGTTGTAATGGTGCAAATTCCCAGACGTCCGCCGGCAGGCATGAAAGAAATTCCCATGTGGTCGGGTGATTCTTCCATTTCCTCCACAATGAATGGATATGATTATCAGAATAATTCAAAAACGGTTACCACAACTTACTATGTCAGCAAAGGATTGGATTGGAATCAGCAAGCCTCTTCTTTTGCTTTCTTCAACAGCGTAGACAATACAATGGATTTCCGCCTGGATAGTTTGTTCAAATGGGTAAACTGCGATGCACTTTATTCTATCCCCGGAACCAAGACAACAGTGATGGCTTACTTCGGGAATAAGTTCAATAATACCACAGGAAACAATTATGGTGGCGAAGAACCGTCGATGCTCTATTTCAAACCCAAAGGTGTCAACTCAGTAATCAAGCTTTACAATGTTATTCTTACCCCACCCGAGGTTTACCAGGGCTTTCACAGTTATCAGGCTATGATACCGGCAGGTATGGAAGCAACATTCCTTGCCATCAGTGCAAAAGACGGCAAGTTTTATGCGGAGGAAAAAACAGTGACCATTGCAGAGCCTGGCGCCGCAACGTATGTGCCGATTACATTCAGTCTTCAGGAAGTAAGCAGTACTCAATTGCTCACATTGATTGACGATATGAAATCAAAATAGTTCAATAATCATGATAAAATAAAATCGCCGCTAACATTTCTGTCAGCGGCGATTTTTTTATGATTGAACTTAAGAATTAAGCATTAACCAAAGCTTTTGGCGCAGCAGATTTAATTGCTTCACTGGCTTTGTCTGCATATTTTTCAAAGTTTTTGTTGAACAACCCTGCCAGTTCAGACGCTTTCTTATCGTAAGCTTCTTTATCTGCCCATGTTTCGCGTGGGTTCAGGATTTCAGTTGGCACATTCGGGCAGGATTGTGGTTGCAATACACCAAACACATTGTGCGCAGTATACTCAACATTGTTCAATTCGCCTTTCATTGCAGCAGTAATCATAGCACGGGTGTAGCTCAATTTCATACGACTACCGGTACCGTAAGCACCACCGCTCCAGCCTGTGTTAATCAACCAAACATTGATGTTCGGATTTGCAGCAAGTTTTTTACCCAAAAGGTCAGCATATTTTGCAGGGTGCAGTGGCAGGAATACACGACCAAAACAAGCAGAGAAGGTTGTTTGCGGTTCGGTAACACCAACTTCTGTACCGGCAACTTTCGCCGTGTACCCAGAGATGAAATGGTACATCGCCTGCTCCGTGGTCAATTTAGAGATTGGAGGAAGGATACCAAATGCATCACAAGTCAGGAAGAAGATATTTTGCGGTTCGCCACCATAAGATGGTTCTTTCGCATTATTGATATGATAGATCGGGTAAGCAGCACGTGTATTTTCTGTGATGCTGCCATCTGTGTAATCTACCGTTTTAGTACCTGGCAGGAAAGTAATGTTCTCCAGCAAAGCGCCTGGTTTTACTGCTGCGAAGATTTCAGGCTCTTTTTCAGCGCTCAGGTCAATACATTTTGCATAGCAACCACCTTCAAAGTTGAA